>SVMS01000054.1 GCA_015067255.1 Oscillospiraceae bacterium | reverse complement strand
GATTAACGAGTATTTTAACGTAGAATGAGCGAAAATCCGCCTTTTTAAAACGAGTTTGAATTATTTGCTCTACCCTATATGTACGCCGACGAGAACGGATTGACGAAATCTGCACTCTTTTTGGACAGTCTTACAGATTGTCGAAAGGTTTTTCGACACTCAACAAGGGGAAAGATGATTTTTCATCTTTCCCCTTGTTGATTGTAAATTTATACTATTTTTGTTTTTGCTTTTTCATAATCTTCATAAGTGTATAATGCATTAAAAGCATCAATAAAGCAGTTTGCCGACATAGCCTCGGGAAGCTCTAAAAGTCTTTGAAGCTTGCGGCGGCGTGCCTCGCTGTTTTCTTTGCCGCAAAAACCGTCAGAATAAAGAATAGCCTTAGTCAGCTTTTTCTTATTTTGCTCTGACACCTTTTCACAGCCTATGCCCGCCTTTAAAAAAGCTTCCTCCAAAACAGTCTCAGACATACCCTCAACACCTAATTTGCCCTGAGCTGAATATTTTTCTTTACGCTTTTCTTTACCGTAAATATCGGGAACATAAACGTTTGTTATGTTCTCTTTTTTTATTCCCTTTGAAATAAAGCTCCTTATTTTAAAGCCTGCTGAATCGCTGTCGGTAATAATTATTATACCGCATTTTTCAGCAAGAGTTCTTATAAGAGTGAGCTGCTGCTTATCTTTAAATATTTTAAAGCCGTCAGTTTGAATAATAAGTCCGTCAATAACACTTTCAAGGCGTATTTTGTCGTATTTACCCTCAACTATAATTGCTTTATCTGTCTTTAACAAGCAATATCTCTCCCAACAGACGTTCTATAACCGTTCGGTTGTTCATTTTAGAACTTTTTAAAGCCATATCAGCTTTCTGACAGCATAAAAGACATTCCTTTAAGGCTTGCTGAGAAATGCCCCTGCACTGCTGTATACATATTGTAGCAGGGTATTCTGCAATACCTAAATTTGAAATGATATCATTTTTGGACATACCCTTCACAAGTGCAGTTTTAACCTTATAAAGCCTTATAAAAAAGCTGAAAACAGTTCCTGCAATCAAGGTAGGCTCAATAGCCTGTGCAAAAAGCTCATCGGTTATCATAAAAACAGCCTCGGTATTGTTTTTGATAACGGCATCAGTCAAATCAAAGACTCGGGCATCGACAGTTTTTGTAATAACTGCATCTATTTGCTGCTTGGTTATTTCTTCGGTAACACAGTAGGAGCATAGCTTTTGAATTTCAGTTTTCAAAGTTGTCATACTGTTATCGCAAAGAGAGAGTAAATAATAAATAAGCTTTGAACTGATAATTTTATTGTGAGCCTTGAATTGACGGGAGCACCAGGAAGCAAGGTCTCCTTCAGACTGCTTTTTAAAATGACAGAAAAGCCCGTTTGCTTTGGTAGCTTCTTGGTAAAAAGCCTTGAAAATTGCACTTTTTTCGTCAATTTCCAGGGTTTGCTCATATATAATAATAACGGTATATTCGGGAAGCTCATTCAAAAGCTTGCAGAAAAAATCAAAATCAGACTTTGAAAGCTTAGCTATATTTAAATCACTTATAATTACCGCTTTTTTGTCACAGGTAAGGGGATAGCTTTCGCAAATATCGGTAAGCTCTGACATATCAAGAGCCTTTGCGTCAATTTTATAACAGTTGAAATCGTCAGGAGCTTCTACAATTTTTTTGATAAGAGTCTGAAGATAATAGTTTTTGAGATATTGCTCCTCACCGTAAAAAAAGTAGCAGGAACGCAATTTGTTCTCTTTAAGCTCTTTTTTTAATATTTCAAAACTCATTTTGTTCCCCTCCTGAAAAATTTTTCATATACATTATATTGAAATAAATTGCAAAAGTAAAGAGTTTTCAACAATATATTGTTCCAAAGTCGAAAAATGGGAATAAAAGAGGGACGAAAAAACAAAAAATGTACTTGAAATTTATGTAAATATATGGTAAATTATGGATACTAAATAAAAACAAAGGAGCGAATAAAGCGAAAATGGGAAAGAAACAAAGGATAATAATTGTCGATGCGAATACAACCTTCAGATTTATTGCGACAGAGGAATTAAAGGCAAAGGGCTATGAAATAGTAACTACCGTAGCAGACGGAAAAACGGCTGTACGGGTTATAGAGGAAGAAAAACCTGATATAGTACTTATAGATTTAGTTTTGCCAAGCCTGGACGGAATAGGAGTAATGAAGCAGATAACAAGCGGACAGATGGAAAAGAAGCCTGTATTTATAGTATCTACGGCTATGTCCACAGAGTATTCGCAGACGGAGGCTTTTAAATGCGGAGCAAGCTATTATCTGATAAAGCCGTATGATTTTAATGTGCTCAGCCAAAGAATAGAATCTTTAATAAGCGCTAACGAGGCTGCAATAAACAAGAACGGAGTTTCTGTAAAGAATCAAACGGTTATAGAGATAAATAAGGATTTGGAAACAGAGGTAACGGAGCTTTTGCTTGAATTGGGAGTACCTGCACA
>SVMS01000053.1 GCA_015067255.1 Oscillospiraceae bacterium | reverse complement strand
CGGAAACAGATACATATTTGCTCCGTTTTATTGGCATCTTTTCAATAGTTTCTCTACCAAGGAGTTAAAGAAAAAGGTATTCAAGTATAATACCGAGGAAGTCAAAGAACCTTAACAAAAAAACGCCGCACAAAACGAAGTGTGCGGTGTTTTTTCATTCTTTATTTTTTCTTTCTTCTTTAATTTTTTTATATTCTTCTCTTACTATTATGTATTTTCTTATATCGTAAATTATTGTTATAATTAACTTTATTACTGTTATTACAATGACAATAATAAGCATTGCTATTATTATTTTTAAAATATCCATTTATTCTCACCTCGTTTATAATATTACTATACTAAAAGAAAATTGTCAAATATTGGAGTTGTTGTGTTATGAGATGTAGAAAAAAGCTTACTTATTAAGAATGTTTGATTATTGAAAAGTTGTATACAAGGGGGGTTTCGGTAAAATAAACAAAAACAAATATAAAGATTTGTGCGTTTTGCCTATTGATTTTCTACACCTATGGGTGTATAATAAATAATGTCAAGAGGGTGAAAACCTCCAAAAAGAAGGAGCTAAGAAGTATGAAAAGATTGGTTATGAAAGATTGGTTGTTTCAAAAAGTTGCAAGCGAGCACAACGCGCCGCATATATGGAGCGGAAGTGTGGACGCGATATTTCAAGAAACCGAAAAGGCGTACAGGGTAGTGATTGGTTCGGTTGGATACACGGTTATCACTTGGATTCCCAAAAGTGGTTGTGAATGGAAAGATGCGGAAAACGAATTTCAGGCAACTAAAGTCTGCGAAACATACACAGAAGCGATAGAACATAGGGATTTTTTAAGAAGTTGTTTTTGCTAAACATTAGAAGAAAGGAAAAAGCAGTATGAAAAAGGAAAATATTGAAATCGGTGGTTGTTATTTTCTTAACGGAAATATTCGAATGATAACCAACATCAGTAATGGAAATATATATGCGAGCGATGTTGAATTTGACGAAAACGGAATACCTTACGCAACGGGTTGTGAAAACCTGTTGACCGACTATGAGGTTAAACACTTACAAGATTAAAGGAGTTTAGGAAATGAGTAATCTCAAGCGGATTCGTGTCAGCGCCGGATTAAGTCAAACTGATTTAGCAACTCGCTCTGGAGTTAGCGTTCGTATGATACAACACTATGAGCAGGGCGCGAAAGATATAAACAGAGCTCAAGCGATAACGCTATATCAGCTTGCCCGAGTGTTAAACTGTCAAACTGAAAATTTAATTGAAATAGAAGAGGTCGAGGAATAGCCCTCGGCTTCTTCTTCTGTTAACGTACATATATTTCTATACTTAGATAGATATTTTTTGTAGTTATTCTCTAAATAGAAAACTATTTACTTTTTCTTTTAGTGTTTTTTCTTCTTTTGTTGTTTCCTCTTTTTTAAGTTCTTCGAAATTCTCTATTATTTCGGTTTCTTTTTCTTCTTGGATTAGTTCGTGATATTCTCTTTTTATTTTCTTTGCTCTTTCCTCGTCTTTGATTTTATAATAGTGATATCTAACTATTACCCATACTCTTATAATGAAAATAATATGTAATACTAATGATATTACGCTAATTATGATTCCTATTATTAAATTTGATATTACAAGTGTTGTTGCTGTCGATGCTATTTCAGCTAATTCCATTTATCTCACCTCGTTTATAATATTACTATACTAAAAGAAAATTGTCAAATATTGGAGTTGTTGTGTTATGAGATGTAGAAAAAAGCTTACTTATGAAGAACGTATAATAATAGAAAAATTGTATAGTAAAGGTGTTCCTGTTAAAGCAATTGCAGATACGATAGAAGTTAGTTTCCAAACTGTATATAGAGAGTTAAAAAGAGGTATGTATGAAAAGCTTACTTCAGAATTTGAAACGGTGTCAGTGTATTCAGCAGATATAGCAGAAAAAGACCATAAGTGGAGAAGTTCCGCTAAAGGTTCTCAGCTTAAGCTTCAGAATGATTATGCCTTTGTCACCTGCATTGAAGAATTGATAGTTCACAAAAAATACTCACCTGCTGCGGCACTTGCTTATATTCGCAACAACAATTTGAATTTTAAAACTAAAATATCTCTTAGCACGTTATACAACTACATAAACCAAGGACTATTTATAAATTTAACCAAAGAAAACCTAAGACTAAAAGGAAAAAGAAAAAGACAATACAACCATATAAAACCACTAAAGAAAAACAGATATGGAAAATCAATAGAACAAAGACCAAAAGAAATATACTCTCGCTCTGACTTCGGCCACTGGGAAATGGATTCCGTAATAGGTACAAATAAAAAAGGACAAGCTCTTCTCGTTCTCACAGAGAGGAAAACAAGATATGAGCTTATCCTAAAGTATGATAGAACAGCTGCAGGAGTTGTAAAGAATTTAGATAGACTTGAAAAAATGTATGGTCCCGTACAGTTCCGTCAGATGTTTAAGAGTATAACAGTAGATAACGGTACCGAGTTTGCTTATACCAATGAGCTCGAAAAATCTTGCAAATCTCGTAAGCTTCGCACTCAGATATACTATTGTCACCCGTTCTGTAGTTCTGAGAGAGGAAGTAATGAAAACTGTAACCGTTTGATTCGCTATTGGTATCCTAAAGGTAGTAGTTTTGATAAGGTTTCGGATAAAGATATATATCACCTTCAAAGCTGGATAAACGAATACCCAAGGAAGATACATAACTATAAGACTTCGTCTGAGCTCTTTGAAGCAGAATTGTCCTCACTTTTTTCTAATCGGGAAAGCCGTGCCCGATGAGGGATGAGCTTTCGCAAGATATACGAAGTATATCGTGACGGAAGTCAAGGCGTAATAAAAATTTTTAAATTATTCGCTTTTCCTCTTGACATTTGCAACCTAAAACGTATTTTTTCTCCAAAGGCTATTGTTGATTTTTACGGGAATTTATGATATTTATTTAGTATAAAAGCTCGGGAGATTGTTATGAAAAGATTTTCTTTATTATTTAAGAGTATTATTTTGGTGATATCTTGTATTTTGCTGTTCGCCGGATGCGGTACTCTATCTTTTGAAAAGTCGAGGAAGGCTATGCTTACTACGAGGCATTGATTAAGTTCCCCGTTCCACCGGGTACTTAGGGTGCTTTCTGAATGATGGTGGGTGACGTTCCGAGCGAGAAAAACGGTGCTGTCCATCAAGGCTCTACCTGCTGAAATGGTCGTGGATTACGTCAGAGTTTACAAAGAAAAGCCCTAATATAAAAAGGATGCGAAAATTCGCATCCTTTATTTTTTATATTTTCTTTTGGTGGCGAGTCCGCCGCGGATGTGGCGTTCTGATTTATTCAAATCAAGCACCTCTTTTACAGCTATGTACAGGGTGGGATTTATCTTTTTGAGTCTTTCCGCCACGTCTTTATGCACCGTCGATTTACTTATACAGAATTTCTTGGCGGCGGCTCTTACGGTTGCCTTATTTTCGATTATGTATTCGGCGAGCATC
>SVMS01000052.1 GCA_015067255.1 Oscillospiraceae bacterium | reverse complement strand
TATAACGATTATGACGGAATACAGCACGATTACACAAGAAAACAAGGGCTTGTCTATGAGCAAGTGCTGTTACCACCACAAGCACCGCCGGAATGGAAAGACCGAAGCATTTTATGGAACACCGTTGAGGAAGCAGAAAAGACAAAGGATAGCAGACTTGCAAGGGAGTTTGTTGTTGCCTTGCCTACGGAGCTAACCAAAGAAGAAAACATATCCTTGCTTACGGAATATGTGCAAGAGAATTTTGTAAATGACGGAATGTGTGCTGATTTCTGTATTCACGATACAGACGGACATAATCCCCACGCACATATTATGCTTACGGTCAGACCACTTGGCGAAAACGGTAAATGGCAAGCAAAAACCGAGAAAGAATATTTGTGTATAAAAGACGGCGAAGAAAAAGGCTTTACTGCAACAGAATATAAAACCGCACAGGCTGACGGTTGGGAAAAACAATATCAGTACATAGTCGGCAAAAAGAAAGTATATATGCCACCATCACAAGCAGAGTTACACGGCTATGAACGAGCTTCAAAATACCCAAAAAGTACACGCTACGGCAGACAAAACCCTATCGCTGAAAGATGGAACAGCGAGGAACAACTGTTGATATGGCGTAAAAATTGGGCAGATATAAATAATCTGTATTTAGAGCGTAAAAATCTTGATGAACGAATAGACCACCGAAGCCATAAGGAACGAGGGATTGACGAACAGCCTACTATTCACGAAGGTGTTACCGCAAGAATAATTGAGAAAAAAGGTGGCACATCAGAGCGATGCGAAATCAACAGGCAGATTAAGGCTGATAACAAACTACTTCGTGAGCTTAAAGAGGTTGTTAAAAATCTTGCTAAAGCTGTTATTGATACAATTCCTAAAATTGCAGATGCACTTGAAACAATGCGTAAAAATGTTATGCAGTTTGCCTATCATTTACTTGATGCACATTACAGAAAAAATGACACCGCTGAAAAAGTAAAGACTACCAAAGAAAACATACAAAAATATGACGAAATATTATCACAGCTTAAAGCAAAGGTTGAAGATAAAAAGGCAACAACAGAGAAAAAGAAAGCTACACCCGTTATCAATATTCCAAAACATATAGAGCTTTCAAAAATTTTAACCACGCAGACCGAAGAAATAGAGGAAATTAAAACAGACTTGGGTGTGCAGTTAAAGAAAATGAATTGTGAAAAGGGCGAAGATGTCGGCAAGCTCCAAAAGAGTATTCCCGATATGGAAACGGCGGTACAGAAGTATGAGAAACAAGAGGAAAAATACAAAACCGAGCTTGAATGGGCACTTGCAGAGTTTAGGGGTACACGGGATAACGCACAAGGCTTTGATGAATTAGAGCTTATAGAGGAACGCTTGCGTATTAGACCGCAAAAAGAAAAAGAGTTTTCGGAATATGTTTATACTTGCGGTAAGAGCGCAAATTCAAAGGCACTTAATGAAGTCGTTAATAGAGTTGACAATGAGCTGTTGCACGAAAACTTGAAAGAAGAAAAAATGTCTATTCGTGAAAAACTGCTTATTCTCAAATATCAGCAACAAGAAAAAAGACGAGCAGAACGCAAACAAAAACGCAAGAGCCGTGATGATGAATTGGAGTTGTAAAAAAGTTATCGGCAAAATGACAAAATCAGCTCCAAATTCTTGAAAAAAACACATTTTAGTGATATAATTGTTAAGTCAAGTAAGTGAAAGGAGGTCTTGCAGATGATAAAGGTTGCAATATGTGATGATATTGTCGATGAAATTGAAAAATTAAAATTACATATAGAACGCTATGCTAATGATAATCAAATGCAGATTTCCGCTTTTGGCTTTTCGGAGCCTGATGAAATACGTTCGGTAATTTGCGATACAGATAGCTTTGATATAATTTTTTTGGATATTTATATGAAAGCCTTAAATGGAATTGATTTAGCAAGGAAAACGAAACAGCAAGGTAAAAAAAGCCGTATTGTTTTTGTTTCGACATCTACTGATCATGGCATTGATGCCTTTGGCGTAAATGCAATTCATTATCTTGTAAAGCCCGTCACCTACGATGCTTTTTGTAACGCAATGGATATTGCTATAAGCGAAAAAAACAAGGCAGAGAAACATATCACCGTTCCAAGCGGTACGGGTGCTGTAAGAGTTGACCTTGATAGCATTGTATATATTGAAGCACAAAAAAACTATCAAAATATACATATTAAAAACAGAGAAATTGAAAAAACAAGAATGACCAATCAAGCCATTTACGAAATGCTTGAAGAAGCAAATAATTTTTATCGTCTTGGTGTTTCTTTTATTGTCAATCTTGATTATGTTGTAAGGATAACACCGCAGACAATATATTTTAAGTACGGCGAAACGGTGCAAATTCCCCGTAGGTGTTATGCCGAGCTTGAGAAAAGGTATTATGATTATTACAATATGGGAGGTATCGTGTGATGCTTGGAACAACCAATGCAATTATAAATAATTTATTGAATAACATCTTCCACGCAATATGGCTGTATCTTCTCACAACAAATCCTGCTCACAGCAAGAAAACCACAGGCTTGCTTGCTGCACTGTCGGTTGTCATAGCAGAGGTTCTATCACTCTTCACAATTTTTAATTACGGAGTAGAAAGCAAAGCCTTTACGCTTCTTTATATTGTGGGAAGCCTTGTATATATTGTGTTTTATGTGTTTTTAATGCAGGATAAACGAAAATTTATAAAATCATTTTTCATTTTCTTTTCATATATCTGCGTGTGGGCGGCTGTTTATGTCGTTGTAATGGTGCTGACAAATCACTTGTTTAATGGTTGGGAGCCTTCGATATGGATACTCCGCTCGGCATTTAATATAATACTGCTCGGAATATACTATTATTTTCTTAAAAATCGTTTTTCAGCCAATCGTGAAGAAATCGAAAAGCCAAGCGGTGTACTGCTTTTGGTGTCGGGACTATCCTACATTATGCTCCCCGTACTTATGATATATTACGCATTCAGCACCCATTCAACATTCAGCCTTGCTTTCATTGTGTTCTTGCTTTTGTTCTGTACAGCGGTGTATATGCTGATATTTAGATTTATAAAGCAAATGAGCAGAGAAAGAAACTTAAAAGAGGTTGAGCAACAGAATAAAATTTTACTTGAAGCAGTAAAGAGTACGGAAGAAATTGAAAGCGTGGCGACACAAATCCGCCACGACAACAGACTGCATAACCAAATGCTTTTGAGTATGGCGGAGGCTGCCGGAAATACCGAGATTATAAATTATCTTAAACAGACTGATGAACGCAGCGATGAAACTAAACTTCAAAAATTCTGTGCAAATAAAACTGTCAATAACATTATCTTTTCGTATTACAAAAAGGCACGCAAAAAAGGCATAGAAATGGCTTTTGACATAAATATGAAAGAAGAAACCAATATATCCGATGTTGACCTTGTTGCAATCCTCGGCAATATGCTTGAAAATGCCATAAACGGCTGTGAAAATTCCGAGGGAGAGAAAAGAATAGAGCTTTCAATTCATCATAAAGCCATAAAGCTTCTTATCGTTTGCAAAAACACCTGCACATTCGATGTTCCTTTTGAAAACGGTATGCCAAAGAGAGCTAAAGGCAAAGGAAACGGTGTCGGAACTAAAAGTATTAAAATGTCAGCCGAGCGATATTTCGGAGAAGCACGCTACTCTTTGGAAAACAAGATTTTTACCTGTGCAGTTATGTTAAATGACGATGCAGAAGTGCCTTGTCAATAAAAATTTTAACCAATCGTCCCTCAAAATTGCGTTTCGTCCCACGAATATTGATTTTTAACCTACTTCTAACTAAAATAGAGGTAGGTTTTTTATATGCAAAAGAGGTGATGTCATTGTCAGACAGGGAAATTTTAAGAAAAATGGAACACAGCGAGGAATTTCGAGAGCCTCGAAACGGACAAAATGTATGGCCGTATCAATATTGCCCGAAATTCAGCATAAGGTCAAGCGGACTCAATCAAATGAGTGCCTG
>SVMS01000051.1 GCA_015067255.1 Oscillospiraceae bacterium | reverse complement strand
CTCATTTCGGTAAATCTTTTAAAAAAGTTAAATCCTATATATACAAGCATTGTCCTAATGGCTTCTATGTTTATGCCAAGCCCACTCTTGCTAACAATCAGGATGTTTTAAAGTACATAGGAAGATACCTCGGCAGACCTGTTATCGCCACTTCCAGAATTGATAATTACGATGGTGAAAATGTTACCTTCCACTACAATCGTCACGAAGACAATCAACTAATTACAGAAACAGTTCCTGCTGTTGATTTCATTAAAAAGTTAATTATTCATATTCCTGAAAAACACTTCAAGATGATTCGCTATTACGGTATTTATGCTAAACACCATAAACATGAAGATAAATTACATTTATTTATTCCAAAAGAAAAAAGACGTTTCCATATTCTTTGCAATTCATGGAGAACGTCTATTTTCCGGTCATTTCATTTTGACCCGCTCTTGTGCAAGTGTGGTCATAAAATGACTCTTTTTCAAATCTGCCTTGACGGCACTCCGTTTTTTGAAAAATCTAAATCTTGGGGTAATTCTTCTTAATACTTTAACCAACATCATAAAACCTCAATACATCAACTTTCAATTAACGGATAAATCAAAAATTGAATAACTATTTCCGAGGTTTGCACTACCTCTTTTTGTTATGTCATTTTTGACTTGCTTTCTATTATATCATACTTTTTCAAAAAATGCAAATTCCTATACGGTAAAAAAAGCCAAAAACTCATTTTACTGAGTTTTCAGCTTTAACTTTTGCCTTTGCTATGCCAATTCAGTTAAATTTTTATATTTTCCGGGCTTAATCTTTATTCAATCTGATTCTGAGTATTATTCTGTCAATATAAAATACAAGTAACACTACAAGAACACATGCTATTATTGAAAGGAACTGCTGCGGATATAAGCTCAAGCCGAAAATCTTATTTCCCGAAGCCTGGATATAATTAAACAGCGGCGTAAAAATAAGCGTTGCCACAAATCCGCATATTCCATATATTGTCTGCTGAACAGCCAAAGCGTCACTTCTCTGATATGGGTTTACATAGTCAAATATAAGATTAATCTGTGCACTGTTTATTCCGCCCATTGACGCACCGTAAAGCACAGTATAAACCGCAAAAAATGTTTTTCCGTTTGACGGATTTGTAAATGCCGCAAACAGGAAAGCTGTTCCAGCTATTATAAAGCAAACCTTAAGCATTCTTGCAAATGATGTTTTATCAGCATACTGACCGAATATAAACGAACATGGAATACGTGCAGCCGATGACAGAATACTGAGTGTTGCCACATATTGCATACTGAAACCAAGCTCTTTTACCTGATATGTACCGAAAAACGGTGTACATACATGAGTTGAAATAGTCCAGAACACACTGACCATAATAACCTTCATTACATTTTTGTCTTTAAATATGGTTTCAAATCTTTTTGCCGCCGACACATCAGTGCTTTTTTTCTTAGGCTCTTTTTCTACTGAAAATATAAGCGTAATTGTATGAAGGAGCATAAGAATAAATATTGTAAGTGCACATATTGCAAATGCACCTCTTATATTTCCTCCCATTTCATACTTATCAATAACACTTCCCATTATAAAGTTAAATGCGAAACCGCCTAACAGTGATACCATTTCCTTTACGGAAGTAAATATTCCCCTCTTACTGTCATCAACCATAGACATAAACCAGTTTATCTTAGGAGCGTGAATTACATTTGATATGAAATATCCGCCCAGCAGAAACGTTATAAATAATATGGTTTTTGCCGCCATACTGTTTATCGGTGTAAGAGGAACAAGATATATTCCCATAAACAGCAGCTGGTTAATGATATGCATTACAGTAACACGTTTTTTAACCTTACCCGTTTTAAAGAATGCAATAGCAAAAAGCTGAAAACTGCAGCCAAGTGCCACAAACGAACCTAATATTGCAGTTAAGCTGTCACTGAAACCCAAACTGCTTGTAAGCTTTGCAAGATATGTACCCGTTATAAGCACCGATATAAAATATTCAAATGTCGCTTCTCCTATATAAAAAATCGGAGTAAGCTTTTGTGCGTTTTTATTCAATTATAATCACCTCGCAAAAGATTATATACTAATTTTCAATATTTGTCAATTGCCTTTCTTACCAATTTTTTTGTTTTAAATCCTGTTAAACTGTCACTATATACAACATCCAGCAATCATACATATTTTCCCTTAATTCAAAAAAGTTTTGGTTTCATTTTTGTTACTCATTGCTCAAGTCGGTTGACAAAAATTAAATTTAAGTATATAATAGTAGGTGGAAATGTTATTTGTGTTTTTCGCATAAAACAGCAAATAAATATTATTGAAAGGATTTCAGTTGAATGAATAAAAAATTATTTGACTTTCTTAAAGAATTTAAAATTTCCAATCTCATTATGCTGACAATTGCAGGAATAATAAATGCGTTCGGAATTACGCTCTTTTTAACTCCCGTAAAGTTATACGACAGCGGAATATCCGGTACATCAATGCTTATTGCACAGGTTACACCCGAATGGCTTACCTTATCCGTATTTCTTATAATCTTAAACATTCCCTTATTTTTATACGGTTTGAAAAAGCAAGGCGGAGTTTTTACAGTATATGCGATTTATACTGTTTTTATATACTCAGTGTGGGCATGGCTCATTACAGATGTACTTCCGATTGATGTAAATCTCGCATCTCCTCTTGCCGGTACAGATTTGCTTCTTTGTGCTGTTTTCGGCGGAGTCATTTCAGGTCTCGGAAGCGGTCTTGCAATACGTTACGGCGGTGCTATGGACGGTATCGAGGTAATGGCAGTTATTTTTGCAAAACGTATCGGTATTACAGTCGGAACATTTGTTATGATTTATAACGTTGCATTATATATCATATGCGGAATAGTGATACAAAGCTGGATACTTCCTCTCTATTCAATTATTACATACGCCGCAGCGCTTAAAACAGTTGATTTCATTGTAGAAGGTCTCGACCGTTCAAAATGCGCAATGATTATAACAGTTAAACCTGATGAAATATGCAACGCTTTATCAGAAGCTTTTGAAAGCGGAATGACAAAAATTCAGGCTTACGGCGGTTATTCAAATACTGAAAAAACCATGATTTATTTCGTAGTAAACCGTTTTCAGGTGGTAAAATTAAAAGAAATTGTACATGATATTGATGTTACAGCATATATAACCATCAGCGAAGTTGCAGATGTATTTGCGGCTAATCACGAAAAAAAATAAATTCAAAAAGGAAGGTACAAAATGGGAGAAATCGTAAGACTTCAAAA
This sequence comes from Oscillospiraceae bacterium, assembly GCA_015067255.1. NCBI lineage: Bacteria > Bacillati > Bacillota > Clostridia > Eubacteriales > Oscillospiraceae > Oscillospiraceae bacterium. Next base: position 1,719 of record SVMS01000051.1, on the reverse strand, counting down.
ATATATAGCAATGTGCGGAGAAGCCTCACGCCGTGCGGCTGAAAAGCTCATTGAAGAAGGCATGGTGACAGTAAACGGCGAAAAAATAACAGAGCTGGGTACTAAAATCGAAATCGGTGCAGACACCGTAAAGCTGAAAGGCAAGGTGCTTAAGCCTAAGAATAAAATGTATTATATAATGCTTAATAAGCCTGCAGGATATGTTTCAACAACAGATGACCAGTTTGACAGACCGTCTGTTACCGACCTTATAAAAAACGAAATAGGAGTACGTATGTACCCTATAGGCAGACTCGATTATGAAACAGAGGGGCTTATGCTTCTTACAAACGACGGAAGCTTTGCAAATCATGTAATGCATCCGAGATACAATAAAAATAAAACTTATATAGCAATCGTGAGTGGTGGACTTACAATAAGCGGTCTTAATCAGTTAAGACGAGGCGTTGTAATTGACGGGTATAAAACAAAGCCTGCCGAAATAGAAACACTTGACGCTCAAAAAGGGAAAACAACTATTAAAATCACTATCCACGAGGGCAGAAACCGACAGATAAGAAAAATGTTTGAAGCAATCGGAGCAAGAGTGGATTATCTTCAGAGAGTAAGCATAGGAAATGTAGAGCTTGGAAATCTCCCGCTTGGCAGATGGCGTCATCTTACAAGTCACGAGATAAGCAGCCTTGATAAAACAGTACAGCTGTAAGGAGCAGGAAAATGTCAAAAGATATTATTAAAGAAAAGAATATTGAAAAAGAAGAAGTAATGGTATTTTATGATGAAAAGATGCTTGAATGGTCAAAACCGGGGGTACAGCTTTTTAACAAGCTTATGGCATACTACCGCTGTGCAATAATGGAAATTGAAACAAAATTCAACGTACTCAATGAAGAGTTTTCGCTGCAATACGACAGAAATCCAATAAACGGCATGAAAAGCCGCCTGAAAAAGCTGTCAAGCATAAAGGGTAAGCTTGAAAAGAAAAATCTTCCTTTCACCATTGAATCAATAGAAAACAATCTTTCCGACATCGCCGGAATACGCGTCATATGTTCTTTTCCGGAAGATGTATATATGCTTGCAGAGTCACTTTTAAAACAGGATGATATCACTCTTGTAGAAGAAAAAGATTACATAAAAAATCCAAAACCAAACGGTTACAGAAGCTTGCATCTTATAGTAAGTGTTCCCATTTTCCTTGCACATGAAAAACGAATTATGAAGGTTGAAATACAGCTTCGTACAATTGCAATGGATTTCTGGGCAAGCCTTGAACATCAGCTCAGATACAAGAAAAATTTCGGCTGTATAGATAACATGGCTGAAGAGCTTCTCTATTGTGCTGACCTGAGTGCCGAGCTTGACTCCCGAATGGACGCTCTGAGAAAATTAGTACAGGAAGATATGGATGCATAATAAAAGCTCATACAAATCAGCATAATATAATAAGCCCCGAAAGTCAAACCTTTCAGTGGGCTTATTATATTATGCAACATTAAAAAATCAAAGAATTATAATATGCTGAAAATTCTCTTTTCCAAATCATCAATTTCAACATCTGCTCCCTTTGCACCGTGAACAGAAAGAGTTTTCATGCCGGCTCTCTTCCCTGCTTCTATTCCGGCGTCTGCATCCTCAACTATCATACATTCTCCGTATGAAATTCCAAGCATATCAGCCGCCTTTAAGAATACCTCCGGGTCAGGCTTTGAGTTTTTA
>SVMS01000050.1 GCA_015067255.1 Oscillospiraceae bacterium | reverse complement strand
AAGAGCGCAGATATAGAAGGCATAATCCTCAAGGAAGCCTTTTACTGTGCTTCTTTTTTCACGAAAGCTTGTATAAAGCTGTAAGCTTTGGCACATATTTTTTTCAATAAAGGACTGCGCCTTTTTTGCCGCATTGAGATATTTTTCTTTCTTTGATACTCTGTAAAGCATACAAAACGCCGCTATTGTCATAGAGTTCCAGGAAACTAAAATTTTATCGTCTAAGCTGAGCAAAACTCGATTTTTTCTAAAATCATACAGCTTTTTCAGCTCCTCCTCGAAGCCTGTGGGGATTTCATCATTTTTTAATAGATTGGGAATATTTTTACCTTCAAAATTCCCTTTTTCACTTATGTCAAAGCACATATTGAAGCTTTTTGCCATTTGACCTAAAAGGTCGGATGTTTCCTTTTGGGAAAACAGGTAATATTTACCCTCAACCCCTTCACTGTCGGCATCCTGAGCGCTGTAAAAGCCGCCGTCATTTGATGTCATTTCTCTGAGGATATATTCAGCTGTCTTTTTGGCAGTGTCAAGATAAACAGAATTATTTGTCAAGCTGTATGCCGCCGAGTATGCTACTATAAGCAGGGCGTTGTCATACAGCATTTTTTCAAAATGAGGTACGAGGAATTTTTCGTCGGTGGAATATCTCGAAAAGCCGTAGCCGATATGGTCGAAAATTCCGCCCTTTCGCATTTGAATAAGTGTTTTCTCTGCCATTTCCAAAGCATTTTTGTCGTTGCTTGTTTTAGAAAATAGCATCAGAAATAAAAGATTGTGAGGAGTGGGAAATTTAGGTGCAGACCCAAAGCCGCCGTTTGATGAGTCAAAGGTATCTGAAAAAAACTGTACCGCTTTTTCAATTAAATGCTCATCTTTTTGGCTGCTTTGAACATAGCTTGCCTGCTTCAGATGCTTTATGATTTTTTCAGATGACTTTAAAAGTCTTGAACGGTTAGTGCACCATTCGGCTGCAATTGCTTTCACAATATCGGAAAAGCTCGGCATACCGTAACGGCTTTGAGGAGGGAAATACGTGCCGGCGAAAAAAGGCTTTTTATCCCAGCTCATAAAAATACTCATAGGCCAGCCGCCGCTTCCTGTAAAGGCTTGACAAAATGACATATATACGCTGTCTATGTCAGGACGCTCTTCTCTGTCCACCTTTATTGAAATGAAATACTTATTGAGAAGCTGTGCAACCCTTTCGTCTTCAAAGCTTTCATGCGCCATGACGTGACACCAATGGCAAGTGCTGTAGCCGATGCTTAAAAAAACAGGCTTGTCCTGTTTTTTAGCATCTTCAAAAGCCTCCTCGCACCAAGAGTACCAGTTGACAGGATTTTCTGCGTGCTGTAATAAATAAGGACTTGTTTCCTTTGATAAACGATTGCTCATAAAATCTCCTAAAAATTTATTTAAAATTAGCTTTCCTCAAAAGGAAAAGGGTATGCGTTCCAAGTTGAAAAAACAAAACGTTTTTTGTTTATATTGTATAAAAACGGCAAAAAACAACTTTACAAAACGTTTAAGTAAAAAAACGAGAGATTTTTAGATAGTATGTGTAGCGTATTTTTTGCCCATTAATTACATAAAAATATAGTTAAAAACAAAATTTTATTTAGATTTTGTTGAAATTTAACAAAAACGCATTGAAAAAGAATTTCAAATTTACAAAACGTTTTACTTGAAATGAAAAAACTTTTAGTGTATAGTATATTCAACACCGATTATGTGTTAATTGCATAATGTACCTTTAACATAAAAGGAATCCGAAATTTGTTCATAATACACAAAATAGTCTGAAAAAGACTTTTAAATTTCTTAGAGCGGATTACTTGATATACAAAGGCTTTTCGTGTAAAATTATTTTATACCAATTATGTGTTAATTACATAGACGGAATCTTTTTTAGGAGATGTAGAAAATGGCATTAACTAACAAATATTTAGCAGATTTACTCGAAAGAGTAAAGCAGCGCAATCCCGGTGAGCCTGAGTTTATTCAGACAGTTACTGAGGTTTTTGAGTCTATTCAGCCCGTTGCTGAAAAAAGACAGGACCTTATTGATGCAGGCGTATTCGAGAGAATAGTAGAGCCTGAGCGTCAAATCGTATTCAGAGTTCCCTGGGTTGATGACAATGGCAAGGTACAGGTTAACAGAGGATTCAGAACACAGTTCAGCTCTGTTCTTGGTCCCTACAAAGGCGGTATCAGATTTAACCGTAACGTTTACAGCGGTATTATCAAATTCTTAGGCTTTGAGCAGATTTTCAAAAACGCTCTTACCGGTCTTCCTATCGGCGGCGGCAAAGGCGGTTCCGACTTTGATCCCAACGGTAAATCCGAAGGCGAAATTATGAGATTTTGCCAGAGCTTTGCTACAGAGCTTTTCAGACACATCGGTCCTAACACCGACGTTCCCGCAGGTGACTTAGGTGTTGGCGGCAGAGAAATCGGCTACATGATGGGCCAGTTTAAGAGACTTGCTAACGCTTACGACGGCACATGGACAGGTAAGGGTACTCAAAACGGCGGTCTTGCAGGCAGAACTGAGGCTACAGGCTACGGTATCGTATTCTTTGCAAGAGAAATGCTTAAGCATGACGGTCTTGACCTTAAGGGAAAGACAGTTGCTGTTTCCGGCTTCGGTAACGTTGCTTGGGGTACTGTTCAGAAGCTCAATCAGTTAGGCGCTAAGGTTATTACAATTTCCGGTCCTGACGGATACATTCTTGATGAGGACGGCGTTTGCGGAGAGAAAGAAGACTTTATGCTTGAGCTTAGAAATTCAGGCAAAAACATCTGCGCTCCCTACGCTGAGAAATTCAAGGGCGCTAAATTCTTCGCAGGCAAAAAGCCTTGGGAAGTTAAGGCTGACCTTTACATTCCTTGCGCAACTCAGAACGAAATTCACCTTGAAGATGCTAAGCAAATGGTTGCAAACGGCTGTAAATACCTTTGCGAAGGCGCTAATATGCCTACCACAAACGAAGCAATCGCTTACTTACAGGAAAACGGCGTAATAGTAGGCCCCGCAAAAGCTGCAAACGCAGGCGGCGTTGCTTGCTCTTGTCTTGAAATGAGCCAGAATGCTGAACACATCATCTTTGATAAGAAGGATGTTCTTGACCAGCTGGAAGGCATTATGGTAAATATCTTCAAGCAGTCAGTTGACGCTTGTGAAGAGTTTGACCTGGGCTACAACTTAGTTGCAGGTGCAAACATCGCAGGCTTCATCAAGGTTGCTGAAGCTATGAAAATCCAAGGCGTAGTTTAATATCAGATTTTCAAAAACCGTGTGGAATTTTTCCGCACGGTTTTTTATTTGCCAAATGTTGACAAAAAGACACAATAACAGTATAATATTCATATAAAACAAATGTTTATTTGAAACATTATAGACAACAATTACAACTTGGCTGTGATAAGAGGTGTTTAATATGGTAAAAAAAGGACTTATATTATTAATGATATATATTATATTGATAAGTGTTCCCTTGTTGTTTTTGGGGAAAGCGCTTATGTTATCTTATTTTTTACCGTTACTTGTTGTTTTTATTATTTTTAAAAAACTACTATCTAATCTAAAACAAATTTATAAAGCGCTTTATTTTTTAATTATAGCTTTAATTTCCGTTATACCTCATGTGATTTGTTGTTATTATCATTATTATTTCGGTTTTGCAGATATACCGGCAGTGATATTTATAATGCTTTTTTCGATTTTATTTAATGTTATTCCTGCGCTTATTATATCTATATTCTATTTATTTATATATTTAAAAAGTAAGTAAATGTAATTACAAATCAAACTAAAGAGTGATATTAATGAAAAAAATATTATTTATTGCTTGCGCTTTGTTTTCTTTATTGTCTTTTACAAGTTGCAGTGAAAAAACATATTCGTTGAGAAATCCTGTTGACGAAATTGAAAGTATAGAGATTGTTTTTGCAGAAAATAGCTTAGAGTTTACCGTTACAAAAACTCTTTCAGAAGAAGAAAGAGAAGCTTTTTTCGAACAATTTCAAAAGATTGAATTTGAAAATTATTTTTTAGGGGATCCAATGTTGGTCAATGGAAATTCTGTGAAGATAACCTATCAGAACGGAGATTATGAAATGATTTGTTACCGTTGGGCTGAGTATGTAAAAAACGGAGAAATCTATTTTGTTCGAAAACATTGTGACGAAAAAACTTTTAATGAACTTATTAATAGTTTCTTAGAATAGGTAAAAATCGCGGGAGTGAAAGTATGAGTCTTTTTAATCAAAGGGTTGAGTATCGGGGGTATGATTTGGTTTGAAAAGTTCTTTTAAAATCATTATTACCGTAATTAATATAATCTCTTGTTTTTTTGTTGTAATACTTGGTGCTGTTGGTTTTGTTGTTGATATAGCAGGTCCGACAAATTACGAAAAAATAGCCAAGATATTAAATGTTTCATGGACATTTAAACAAACTTGGGTTTTTTCAATGATTTGGTTCTTAATTTTTGTTATCACGTGTGTTATTCTCAAATTGTTATCCAAAAAGTAACACATAGAATCGTCTCCTGTGTTATTAAAATTAGAGGTTGCTTATGAAAAAAATTGTTATTATTATTTTCATTTTGGCTTTTGTTGTAAGTGTAAGTTTCTTCATTTATAATGAAATTGTTGCAGATGCTTTTCGCTATTCAACACCTGAAGAAGCATTTGAAAAAAGCAAACCATATAATGCAAGACTCGTGGATGTTTTTGAAGACTTCAACGTTGCTATGCTTGTATACAAGCGCTCAGACGGTGCTTTTTCGGATCACATCATCTTTAAAGAAGAACGCGGGTGGACATCGTTAAAAGTTACATTCGCGAGAAAGCAATTTCACGCTTTAACTGATGGGTTTGTTGATGCCAAAACTATACAGGGTAAAACAATAGTAACTTTTCGTTTTTTACTTGCAAAGGAAGAACAGATACCAACAATATCCGATTCTTTGAATACATCCTTCAATAGCGGTTCATATGAAGCGAATAGCGGACGGATTCTCGTATGTGGTTTTGGAGTGCTACAACAGGATTTTACGGATGACTATACCCTCTATATTGGAGAACAGAAAATTGTTTTAGCCAATAGCTAACACAATACAGGGGACTGCCGCTGTGGTTATTTTATATTAATAGGGTGATCTTATGAAAGAAAGAAAAAGATATTTTTATTTTGCAAGTCCACATTCTTTTACATATCCGATTTTTGTTGATTTGATGTTTGCAAGGAAAAATGATGTTATTATTCATCGTATAGACCGTAGCAAATGGATAGAAGTAAACAATTACACTTATTATGGAGAGCCGGTTAACTGCATTATTCCGGCACAGCCTATGGAGTATGATTTTGTTTTTAGTCTGCTAAACTCTAAATATAGCGATAACATTTTCGGAGCAGTTAACTATTTGCTTTGTAATTATCGGGAGAGGTTTATTAAAGATGTGAAAGCTAAAGCATATCCTAATATTGCCGCCGATATTATATTCCATTGTTTTGGGGCAGATATACATAGCGGATGTTAATATTAGAAATCTGAAACTACATAATATGCCAATAATCAACAGATTTCAGTGAGGAAACAGCAAGGGAGTACAGCAAGATATGAAAAGTTATTTTTTAGATGAATTTGACAATAAAAAAGACTATCTTAATTTTATTGAATATATGCTTTTGAACAGCGATACTTTTTCTTTGGTATATTTCAAATATTCTGAAAATGAAAAAGTTAAAAACACAGTAAAAGAAATTAAAAGCTTGCTGAGTCCATATAAAAAGTTTATGGTTAACAGCAACCAATGGCCCGGCACAGTTACTCTTAACACCAATAAACACATATATAAAGTAGCGCTTTATCAAGCTGACTTGGGTGCAAAAGAAGCGCTGTTTAAAGCAAATAATATTTACGATTGGCACTACCCCTTTTTCCCAATGGATTTGTGCTTTTTCAAAGACGGCTATGCTTGGTTTGAGCTGTGCGCTCATGAACGAATGTCGTATATTTATATTGATAATAAAAAGACATATTCAGATTTAATTAACATAGGAGCAAAGCTGAGCTATAAAGCCGATATTGACAACTCAGAATTGTTTTTAGAAAAGCAGTTGAAAGAAAAAGCCGAGATATAATACAAGGGACTGCCGCTGTGTTATAATGGTTATAAGATAAAAATCGTGGGAGTGACAAAATGAAAATAGATATAATTAATGCTGGATATGTTCATTGTAGGTCTGCTTTTTATTCAGTTCAAGATGTCTTAAATAATTCAAATAGTACTTTTACTATTGGAATAAACAAATTAATAGGTGAGATAGATTCAGGAATTTGGGCTGTAAGTTATCTATTATCAATGTATAAATATAGACCAAAAGATTTTATTTTGT
>SVMS01000049.1 GCA_015067255.1 Oscillospiraceae bacterium | reverse complement strand
TGCACAGTATTTGATAAGTGCTACTGATTATTGCGTTCCTGACAAGGAATGTGTGGCATCAGAGTGTGACGATCCTTGCAGTATATTCAGAAACATGGCGTTTCCTACCGGAGAATTTTGCGCTCGCTCAATTTCTTCCGATGAAAGAGGAAACGGGGCTTCCTGCCGTTAAATAAATACAAAAGGTTGTTTCAAAGTGCTGAACACATAATGAAACAACCTTAAATTTATTCAAAAAATATTATCGTTTTGACGCATTATCTCATAGCCTATTATCGTGGTTGCGGATGCGGCTGAAAGGGAAGCGTTGAATTTTCTCGCATAGGGAATTTTAACAATGATGTCTGACCTATCAAGCAATTCTTTTGAAATCCCTCTTTTTTCGCCTCCCACAATTAAAAACAACGGCAATTTAAGCTCTGTTTTCCCAAGAGTGTCCGAGGTTCTCAGATCGGCGCAAACTATTTTGTAGCCGTTATTTTTAAATATTTCTGCCGCTTTTAATGCATCTGATGTATAGACGTTCATCAACTCGGAAGCTCCTGCAGAGGCTCTGCACACAACTCCTGCCGCGCTCATCCAGTTTCTTTCCGGCAAAATTATTCCTTCAGCTCCGCAAGAATACAAGGAACGAAGGGAATAGCCAAAATTATAAGGATCTTCTATGCCTTGTATCATGACATAAAGTTTATTTGGCTTTATAGAAGAAATGTTGTTTTCCAACAAAGGAATAGTTCTTTCTGTACATATAGCAATGATTCCTCCGTGAGAATTTCCGAGCGTGATACCGTCAATGTATTCTTCAGAGGCTTCAGTCATAGAGAAGCCGTATTTTTCGGCTTGATGCGTTAAATATCCGATTTCTTTTTTTAGCTTATCATATCGGTTGGAATTATACAAAATCCTCGTGATTTTTCTATCGTTTTTAATTTCGCTGTTTTCCTGAATGCTTAACACGGCACGTATAGATGTCATGCCTTCCATTATAGCAGAATTTACAAATTTATCTGCTTCTTTAATCATAGAGAACAAAAACCTTTCATATATATTTTTATAGGAATAATTTATGGGGGGCAATTGTGATGATATATGGCAACACAAAAGAAAGATGTGAAATTCTTGCTGAATATTTAGTCGAAAACAACGCCACGGTGCGAGGAGTAGCACAAAGATTTTCTGTGAGTAAAAGTACGGTACATAAGGACATAACAATCAGATTAAAAAGCGTAAATCCAACATTATATACGAGTGTAAAGGGAGTATTGGAAAAAAACAAATCTGAAAGACATCTACGCGGTGGTGAAGCAACGAGGGTCAAATATTTAAAGAAGAAAAACATTTCTTTTATTCTATAGATATAATATCAAATTTTACTTAAAATTTCAATAGAAAAAACGGTTAAAAGATAAAATAAAAAAATAAAAAGCAAAGAAAACTCTTTTTTTGTAAAAAACATCAAAAGAAATATTGACATTACGTCTTATTTATGTTACCATATTAGAGAAATATGTTAAAAGAGTACTGTAAAACGAGACAGCAGTAATTATACAAAATGCAAATTTTGTATAATTCAGGGAAGCTTTTTGGGCAAAAATAAGTAAAAATACCACTTTTAACGTGTTTTTATATATGATACTAAAATAATGAAGTTTGTAATTTCATTATAAATTGTATAAAAATAAAACAGGCTTATTGCCTATCAGGAGGAAAATATTCATGAAAATCAAAATGCGCGTACTCACAGCTACAAACAAAGGCAAGCTTCTTTCAATTGCAGATATGATCGCAGCTGAAAAATCAAACTACAAGGCAGACATCATCCCCCCTGCATATCCTTGCGAAACCGAAAGATTGGTTGTTATAATCGCGACCGCTGCTGCAAAATACAGCACAGCAACTGAAATATTCTGTAAAAACATGAACAAATCTCAGGCACAGAATGTAGCGTTTATTATTGACGGTGACAAGGAAAAGGCTCAGCAGCTTATAGATTGGGTTAAGTCTGCAGGAGCTAATGTTTGCGAAAACGTTCTTTACATTAATGGCGGTCTCCCCTTTAAGTTTATGAAGAAGGTTTCCGACGCTGAAAAAGCTCAGGTTAACGAGTGGCTTGAGAGCGTACTCAAGGCAATGGCATAAAATTATACAAAATATACAAAAACCATGTATTAAACACGACTTCGGTGCTTAATACACGGTTTTTTATTTTTTCTCTTTTATAAATTCTCTATATATAACATTTATGGCTTTTTCGTAATCAACTTCTTTTATTCCTATAATAATACTCGAGTCATTAGATCCTTTATCTATTATATTTGTTTTTAGTGATATTTCCAATATCGATTTTAAAACTTTGTATAATATTTCTTCGCCTTTACATCCGGATTCGCTTACAACAGCTATCAATGCAATGTTTTCCTCAATAATAATTATTTCGGGAGAAAAATTACAATATATGTCATTTAAAATTTTTGCTTTCTTCCCTTCAAAATCCTCTTGTTTGGCTATCACTGTTATCGCGTCCGTGGATGAGGAAATGTGTTCAAAATAAACTTCGTTTTCTCTTAAACAGCTAAGAATACTTTCTTTCAGTCCTTTTTCAGAGTTCATTGAGCTTTTTTTGATATAAAGTAAATAATACCCTTTTTTTCCGGCTATACCTGTTATCACAGCTTTTCGACGCGAGTTTATAGAAGAAAAAGGAGTTATTATCGTTCCTCTGTCATCGGGCTTGTTTGTGTTTCTTATATTGATAGGTATACGCGCTGTTTTTACAGGAAAAACGGCGTCTTCGTGTAAGACGGTAGCTCCCCTATAGGATAGCTCCCTTAGCTCATTATAGGTCAATTCGTTAATTATTTTAGGTCTTTCAACACAGCGAGGATCTGCCATAAGAAAACCTGATACATCTGTCCAGTTTTCGTATATATCGGCATTTGCCGCACGTGCTACAATCGAACCTGTTATATCAGAGCCTCCGCGGCTGAAGGTTTTTATGTCGCCGTTTACTTCAATGCCGTAAAAACCCGGTATGACAGCGTTTTTATGCTTTTTAAGCACATCTGATAAAATTGTATTTGTTTTTTCAGAATCAAATTTATGATATTTATCAAAAAAAATTACTTCTGAAGCATCAATAAAATCATATCCAAGATATTTTGCCAGCAAAATAGAATTTAAATATTCGCCTCTGCTCGCAAGATAATCTTTTTTTATGTTTTTTGAAAACATATTACGGATTTTGTATAATTCCTCTGACATGTTTGCTTTTAACTGCAGATCTTTTTCAATTTCAAGAAATCTTTTCTCTATTTTGGAAAACTCATCATTAAGGTCTCTGTTTTCGCTAAGCAGATCGTAGCATCTATACAGTATATCTGTAACCTTGTCATCATTTTTAAAACGCGCTCCCGGCGCAGATGCTACAACGTATTTTCTTTCTTCTTCTGCCTCGACAATTCTTTTTACTTTCTTAAACTGCTCTGCAGAAGAAAGTGATGTTCCGCCAAACTTCAGAACTTTTATTTGCATAAATACAACTCCTTATCATTAAACTACCTTGCTAATATTATATGGAGCTGCATTTTATTTTGCTATATAATTATACAAAATTAATCGAGTAGGTAGAAACCAATCCACCTCTCACACCACCGTACGTGCCGTTCGGCATACGGCGGTTCAATTCAAAATTAAATACGTGCTACCTTTAGGTAGTAATCGGAAAGACTGACTAAGCCTCGCTTGGTCAGTTTTTCTTTGGAAACAGCTCTTGCAAGAACAGACTTTGTTGCAACAAATTGGTAATGGTCTCCCCAATTTGCTACTTTACGTGCTATCCATTTAGGTACTCCGAGCTTCATCAGTCCCCATTCTCGTTTACTCGGCAGTTTCCACTGCTTCCAGATTATCACCCTTATCTGCGTTCTTAAATGCTCGTCTATGCCTTGAAGCTTTGTTTTCATTGAGCCTTTGCGGAAGTAATTTATCCAACCTCTCGTTACCTCATTAATCTTCTTAATTCGGTATGTAAGGTCAATGCCGAGGCTTCTTTTGCATAGTGCTTTGAGCTTTCTTTTGAGTCTCTGCACAGAGTCATTATGAGGTCTTGCTTTCCATTCCTCTTTGTCTTTCCAAAAACCAAATCCAAGATATTTGAGCTTGCTTGGCGGTGTTACCTTTGTTTTGGTAGCATTAACCTTTAGTCCAAGCTTTCTTTCTATCCAATCGGTTATGGAATACATTACTCTTGTCGCTGCCGCTTTGCTTTTTAATACAATTACCACATCATCTGCGTATCTTGTAAATCTGAGTCTGCGGCTTTCCAGCTCTTTGTCAAGCTCATTCAGCATTATGTTGCTGAGTAAGGGAGATAAGTTTCCGCCTTGCGGTGTTCCTATCTCTGTTGACTCGTATTTGCCTTGGTTCATAACACCCGCTTTGAGATATTTCCGTATTAAGCTTTCCGTATCTCCGTCGTGTATTACTCTTCCAACAAAACTCATCAACTTGTCTTGCGGTACATTGTCAAAGAATTTCTCAAGGTCAATATCCACTATCCATAAGTATCCGTCATTGAAGTATTCAAGCAGTTTAGTTATTGCTTGCTCACATCTTTTGTTCGGGCGAAATCCATAACTGTTATCGCTGAACATCGGGTCGAATATGGGTGTTAATATTTGTGTTATTGCTTGCTCTATTACTCTGTCAATTACCGTGGGGATACCGAGCTTTCTTACACCGCCGTTTGGCTTTGGTATCTCTACTCTAAGCACGGGTTGCGGTTTGTAAGTTCTCGCTCGGATTTGTTCCTTAATACTTCTCCAATTTACTCGCATATATTCTTCGAGTTCTTTGGTTGTAACTCCGTCTACTCCGCCTGCACCTTTGTTTGCATAAACTCTTTTGTAGGCTTTTTCAACGTTCTCGTTACTAAGTATCTTTTCAAGCATTTCCGACATATTCCGTCTTTTCTCCTTTCCGCTTCCAAGCAAAGTTTTTTTTCCACTCCCTATGTTATTTGTGCTTCTCCTCAAATACGTTTTGGTTTCACACATAGTCGGGGTTGTTGCTTGGAACATACATTTCAAATTGACGCTTTGAATTGTTCAGCCCTTCCCAAGTTTTTTCTTGGTACTATGGCTTCTGCTGACTTCTTGCCGTTCGTTGTTACTACGGATTTCTCCGTCGGCAAGACCTCACGGGATAAACCAATACTCTTTCCTCGTCTACCTGCTCGGTTTACGCAATAGGGTTACGTTTACCTTTTGGACTTCGTTGCTTTTAGTCAACTTATCCGCCTATTACGCCTTCGTACCGAGTTTCTGTCCGTCAGGCTACGATTTCGCTATCCCTTCTTCTCGCCTGCACCTCACGATGCAAACCTTGGGAGTCGCTTTCGGGTTGGTCGGTAACTACCTCCCAGCGGACTTTCACCGCAGAGCACTGATATGCCCGTCATACTAAAAAAACAAACGACAGATGTTAGTCTGCCGTTTGTTTAATTGAATCCAAAATTACTTAAACTTACGTTTTCTTGCAGCTTCGGACTTCTTTTTGCGCTTTACGCTGGGTTTTTCATAATGCTCTCTCTTACGAAGCTCAGTCAAAACACCGGACTTCACGCACTGACGCTTAAAACGACGAAGTGCGCTATCAAGAGTCTCATTTTCTTTTACTCTGATTTCTGCCATTCTTATTCCCCTCCCTCCGCTCTTTGCAAAGAGATAATTATATTGATTAACATAGTATATTATATTACAAAAATTATGAATTGTCAATACTAAAATGAAGAAATAGAGAAAAAAATTAATTATTTTTTATAAGAAGATGTTTTTTTGCCGCTGTAAGTGTATTTTTTAGCAACATTGTTATAGTCATAGGACCTACTCCGCCCAGAACAGGAGCAATTCGGCCGGAATTTCATCCTCTCGAAAGAATACACGAAATATCAGCAATGCATGATAAGGATTCACGAATCACGGTAAATCGAAAACCGGCGCTGTCGCAGTTTTTTGTATCTGCAGCAGCGCCGATTACGTCAGGAAAATAGAACGCTTACCAGCGTTTGATAGTTTTGAATTTTCACCACAGCCTTGTTGCCCTCCAGCGCAACGGAAACCTGCGTGTCATCCGGTGTAAATACCTCCCATTTGGTGCAGGTAGCCAGTTTTTCGTCCTCGAAGGTCACTTCCACTTCTGGCAGATTTCGGTGGTTATCGGCGTTGAGCACATGCAACGCCAGCCGCCCGTCAGCAGTCAGACGGGTTTCCAGCACCACGTTAGGCACGTCTACGGACACGGTTTTTTCGATGCAGTCAGCGAGTTCTTCTACAGAGATTATCTTCTTGTTTTCAATATACTTTCGCACATTCTTGCGATTCTCTCTTTTGATGACAACACTCATATTTACAAGATAATAAGGTACAATTCACGTTCAAAAGACCCATGCACCTGCATCTGCAAGCACATGGGTCTCCCATTTTCATTATGATTATTCATATGCTCCCGAAGGTATTGGATGTCAATCCAGTTCCCATGACATAATCCATCTGCTTCTTCCATCTCATGAAGCAGCAACTGATAATTAGTCCACTTTATACATTCGTGTTTTTCATAACATTTGAAACACTACTCCCTGACATATCTCTGGTTTCTACTATTTGGCTTGTCCGGAATT
>SVMS01000048.1 GCA_015067255.1 Oscillospiraceae bacterium | reverse complement strand
CCACCTTGTAGGTCGTTGGCATCTATGAAATTGCAACTTAAAAAATAGGGGTAAAAAATGCGAAAAGCCTTGATTTCTCAAGGCTTTTCTGTGTGGCATCTAAATAGACCACAACACTTGGTGGGAGCGGGTGGATTCGGACCACCGAAGTCGAAGACAACAGATTTACAGTCTGCCCCCTTTGGCCACTTGGGTACACTCCCTTATTCAATTTCCTTGTAAAACAAGGTGGAGCTGGTGGACGGACTTGAACCCCCGACCTGCTGATTACAAATCAGCTGCTCTACCAACTGAGCTACACCAGCGCATTAGCAACGTAGACTATTATAGCAGATAATAATACTGTTGTCAACATTTTTTTTAAAGTTTTTTGCCTGAAATTATTTTTGTTATTTTTGCATCATTTTTTACTTTTTTATTAGCGTAAAAAAGAGTAATTGCCCATATTATAAGTGCAACAAAAACTCCTGCAATTGCTAAAAAGTCAGAAATTTTTGAAAGAGCAAGATAAAATATTACAGGCAACAAAACAGGACATAAAAAGGCAAGGGCAGCAAAGCTGATGCTTGGACCGTTTCCCTCATCTATTTGCACAAAATCGCCCTCTTTTGCATTAAGCTCGTTTGAAACAAGAACTGTTTGTCCTTTGGCAGTACAAGCACTGCAGGAGGGACAGCCGTCGCAAGAGGTATCCTTTGGAATAAAAACCTTTGCGCTGCTTTTATTAACTTTAATAACCTTTCCTGTTTTCATATAGCAATATCCTTTCAGATGTTAAAATAACAGCTTTGTTGATTGCTCTGTATAATTTCAAGCCCTGTTGCTTGCTTTAAAGCCTTTGTCAAATAGGGCAGAACAACCCTTTCAGTATGAAAATGGCCTGCATCTATTGCATTTATACCCATTTGCTGACAGTAAATAAGAACATTGTATTTTATTTCTCCGGTAACTATGGTGTCAGCGCCGTTGATAACTGCATTTTCAATCTCTGAACCGCCTGCACCGCCTATTACGGCAACCTTAGATACTTTTTTATTTGAGTCAACACAACGAACACTGTCACAGCCTAAAGCTTTTTTTACAAAAAGAGCAAACTCTTTAAAATCATTTATTTTTGAAGTCCCGATTTTGCCTATAGGAAGCTCTGATTTATCTTCAAGCTCAAGCGCTTCGAAAAGGGCATCATTTACACCGTTTTGAGCTATGTCAAGATTTGTATGACAGGAAATTGCACAGATTTTCTTTTCTATAAGAGAGATTACGGCATTTTCGGGATATGAAATATCGGTTACATTTGAAAGCTTTGAAAATACAAGAGGGTGATGGCTGACAATAAGCTGACAGCCTTGTTTGTCCGCTTCCTCAATAACCTCATTTGTTATATCAAGACTTACTAATATTTTTTCAACGGGGCTGTCAAGCCTTCCGCATTCAATACCTGTATTATCCCACTCTTCATCTTATGAAGAGTGATAAATATTATTTATTATTTCATAAATTTCTTTTAAAGTTTTCATAATCATAAAGCCTCCTTAATGCTTTTAAGGAAATTAAATCTCTGATACATAAATTCAAGCTCATCTGTATTTTTTGTTTTTTCTAAGCCTAAAATAATTTTTTTTGTTTTCTCAAGCTGTAAATCTAAGTATTTTTGCTCGTTTTTGTCCATATGCTTTAAAAGACAGGGACAAAAATGCTCCGAAAAAGGCTCGTTTTGTTTTTTGAAAATAACCTCGGCAATATAATAAAGACGGTGGCCCTCGGCGGCTATATGAGCATCAGTTATTGTAAAGCCGTTATGATATAAATAATATCTCATTTCAAAAATACTGCTCATAGGCTGTAAAATAAGCTTGCGATTGTTGTCTTTTAAAAAGTCAGCACGCTCTATAATATCAGCGATAAGCTCTCCGCCCATTCCTGCAATAACACAATCATCAAAGCTGTCGGGAGAAACATTGTCAAACCCGTCAGATAAAACAGTAGAAATTTTATCGGTTAAATTACAGCCTTCAATAGTTTTTTCTGCGCTTTTCAAAGGTCCTTTTGCCACATCTGCCGCAACACAGGAGGGGCAAATACCGTTCTCAATAAGATAAACGGGAAGATAAGCGTGGTCTGTACCTATATCGCAGACTCTTTTGCCGCTTCTTACAAGCTGTGCAATTTTAAGCAATCTCGGTGTCAGCTTCACATTTATCCTCCTTTTTGAAAATCAGTATTATATATTTTAACATAAGTCAATAATAAAAACAATATTTTATTGCATTATTTAAAAATGAATGATAAAATAGAAATAATAATTTTTATTGGACTGATTTCATAGTGGAAAAAGTACGTATAATACAGGAGCCGTTGTTTAAGCTTTATATAGGGAAAGACAGGCAAGAGGTTTATAACTTATTTATAAGTGAAAACTTCCAAAAAGAGCCTGAACTTTTCAAAAATGAAAAAGGAAAGCCCTACATCAAAAACAGCAATATCTTTTTTAATATTTCCCATTCCGGTCAGTATGTTGTATTGGCACAGAGCAGTTATGAAATAGGTGTTGATATACAAAAGCATAAGAAACAGAATTTAGATGTAGCACGCCGTTTTTTTGCAAAATCTGAATATGAGCATTTAATGTCTGTCAATGATAAAAATAAAGAATTTTTCAGACTTTGGACCTTAAAGGAAAGCTATATGAAGGCATTGGGAAAGGGTTTTTCACTTCCAATGTGCGATTTTGAAATTAAATTTGAAAATGATAAGCCTTTTATTGAGGGCTGTAAATTTTTTGAATATACATTTATTGAAGATTTTTCTTTAGCAGTTTGCGTTAAAAACTTATGAAAGGATTTTTGAAATGAGTAAATTTTCAGAGCTGAGAGAAAAGTATCCTCATTTTATTTATAAAAGCTTTAAATACGAGCATAAAGACGATGTTTTAAGCATTGATTATCTTTTTGAGATAAGCGGTCTTTGTGAGTTTACACCCCATTGGGAAATTCCCTGTAAAAGCTTTAAGAATAGCAGTGAAATAGAAAAGCTTGTTTTTTCTTTGGGAATGGCAGAGCTTGTAAGCTATTGGAAAATAACCTGTTCTCCTTTAGTAACAGTAGAAGCAGGCTTTGTGGACAGCGAAATGGTTAAATGGTGGAAAAAGCTTTATTTTCATGGCCTTGGCGAGTTCTTTTATGTCAATAAAATAGATGCTGACCCTGAAAGCTTTATGCAAATTGAATCTAAAGGACAAAAAATAACTGTATCTTCCCAAAAAAGAAGCCTTGAGGGCGCTTTGATTCCCGTGGGCGGAGGCAAGGACTCAGCTGTTTCCATAGAGCTATTAAAGGCAAGTGGGATACCTTTACAGTGCTATATAATCAATCCCCGTAAGGCAACTCTTGATACTGTAAGAGTAAGCGGTTTAGACAGCATAAACGTTAAAAGAACCCTTGATAAAAATATGCTTGAGCTTAATAAACAGGGCTTTTTAAACGGACATACACCCTTTTCCGCAATAGTTGCTTTTTCTTCGGTGCTTACAGCTTTTTTAAATAATAAAAAATATGTTGCTCTTTCAAACGAAGCTTCTGCAAATGAGAGTACTGTTTTAAACAGTACAGTAAATCATCAGTATTCAAAAAGTCTTGAATTTGAAAGAGATTTAAGAAATTATCAGAAAAAATATATAGATTGTGAAGTTGAATACTTCTCATTTTTAAGACCTCTTTGCGAATTGCAGATAGCAGGTATTTTCTCAAAGCTTACAAAATATCACGATATTTTCAGAAGCTGTAATGTGGGAAGTAAAACTGATATATGGTGCGCTAAATGTGCAAAGTGTCTTTTTGTATATATAATTTTATCTCCCTTTATGTCAGAAAAGGAGCTCACTTGTATTTTCGGGGCAAACTTGCTTGACGATATTTCTCTAAAGCCACTCTTTGACGGACTTATAGGCAAGATACCCGAAAAGCCTTTTGAATGTGTAGGCAGCCGAGATGAAATAAATGCGGCTATTTGTATGACAATTAAGAAAAGCACGAAGCTTCCAGCTCTTTTAGAGTATTATAAATCTCTGAATAAAGAAGAAAGCTTTGTAAATCTTAAGCAATATCAAGATGATTGTGAATTCCCCGAGGACATTTTTGCTACTATTATAAAAAGAGAAGTTGATTTACTTGATTAAGTTTTTAGTTGAAAAGATAAACGACAAAAAAATACTTATTATGGGCTACGGAGCAGAGGGAAAAGCAGTTTTAAAAAGATTGCTTGAAGCTGATACTGCTCAGCAAATTGATGTTTTTGATAAAATATGCCCTCAGCTTCCCGAAAAGGTAAATTATGTTGAAGCTCCCGATTTTGAAGCTTATGACTTGATTGTAAAAAGCCCGGGTATAGTTTTAGGGGATGAGTTTCCTTTTGGAAAGCTTACATCTATGACACAGCTTTTTTTAGAATTTTATAAAAATCAGACTATTGGTATAACAGGTACAAAGGGAAAAAGCACAACGGCAAGTATGCTTTATCACGTGCTTAAGGAAAACAATGTAAATGCTGTTTTGGTAGGAAATATAGGTGTTCCTGCTTTTGATATGCTTGAAGAGATAGACAAAGAAACAACTATAGTTTTTGAAATGTCGTCGCATCAGCTGGAATATGTGAAAACATCTCCTAATATTGCAATTTATCTCAATATTTATGAGGAGCATTTAGACCATTACGGCACTTTTGAAAAATATCAGAAAGCAAAAGAGAATATCTACCGTTTTATGACAAAGGAAGATATGCTTATTTGTAAAAAAGAGCTTGTTCCTCAGAATGTAAATTTTAAAATAGCAGAAATTGAACCCGATATAATACAAGTGCCCAAAGAAAAGCTTAAAATTAAAGGTGAGCATAACTTATATAATATATCTGCAATTTATCCCATATGCAAAAATAAAGGAATTTCGGATAAGGACTTTATAAATTCTGTTTGCAGCTTTAAGGGCTTGGCGCACAGACTTGAATATGCAGGCTGTTATGACGGAATAGAGTTTTATGATGACTCTATTTCAACCATTTGTCAGACAGCTATTGAAGCCTTGAAAAGCTTACCCGAAACAGATACCGTAATTTTGGGCGGTATGGATAGAGGGATTGATTATACTCAGCTTGTTGAGTTTTTAAAAGAAAGCAGTGTAAGAAATATTCTTTTAATGTATGATACGGGTAAGCGTATAGAAAAAATACTCAATGACAGCAGAGCTGTTTATGTGGGCGACCTTGAAAGCGCTGTAAAAAGAGCAAAAGAGGTTACTAAAAAAGGCGGAGTATGTTTACTTTCTCCTGCAGCGGCAAGCTATGGCTTTTTTAAAAGCTTTGAGCACAGGGGAGACACCTTTAAAGAACTTATTAAAAAATAGGAATAAAAAAGATGATAGTATCAATTTCAAATGCTTCTAAGGTTTTTAACGGCAAGGAAATATTGAAAAATATAAATGCTGTTATTGAAAATCAAAGCAGAATAGGCTTAATAGGTGCAAACGGAGTAGGAAAATCTACTCTTCTTAACATAATAACCTCTGCCATAAATATTGACAGCGGAGAGATGTATATAAATGCATCTAAAAGTATAGGATATCTTGAGCAAAGCGGAGGCTTGGAAAGCTCACGTACTGTTTTTGAAGAGCTTAAAAGTGCATATGCGCCTCTTATTGAAATTCAAAAGCAAATGACACAGCTTGAAGCTCTTATGGCAACTGACGAAGGTGCGGCAAAAAAATATGCTTCACTTTCAACCTATTTTGAACAGCACGACGGTTATAATACCGATGTTAAAACTCAGATTATGATAAACGGTATGGGCTTTTCGGGAATGGAAAACAATATAGTTTCCACCTTGAGCGGCGGCGAAAAGACAAGACTTAAAATGGCAAAGCTGTTACTTCAGAAGCCCGACCTGTTAATTCTTGACGAGCCTACAAACCATCTTGATTTACAGACTGTGGATTGGCTTGAAGACTATCTTTCAACCTATAAAAGCGCATTGCTTTTAGTTTCTCACGACAGATATTTTTTAGATAAAACAGTAAATGAAATATGGGAAATTGAAGACAGAACATTATGTTCTTTTCCGGGAAATTATTCGAAATTTGTAGTTTTAAAAGAAGAAAAAAATCAGCGTATATTAAAGGAATACGAGGCACAGCAAAAGCAAATAGAATTTCTTGAAGATTACATAGCAAAAAATATTGTAAGAGCATCAACCACAAAAAGTGCTCAGAGCCGTCGAAACGAGCTTGAAAGAATGGAAATTATCGAAAAACCGAGCTTTTTAAAGAAAAAGGTTAAGCTGAATTTTACCTTTGATAAAGAGCCGTTCAAGGATGTGCTTGACGTATCGGGGCTTTGTGTTTGCGGCGGAGATAATGTTCTCTGTCAAAATATAGATTTTCATCTTTTAAAGGGACAAAAGGTGGCGGTAATAGGCGCAAACGGAATAGGAAAAACAGCCTTTTTAAAAACAATACTTAAAATAAATCCCATAAAAGAGGGAAAAGTTACATGGGGTAAAAACGTAAAGATAGGCTATTACGACCAGGAGCTTTCAGGCTATGACGATAAAATGCCCGTTATAGATGCGCTATGGAATAAGCATAAGTCATTAAATGATTTCGAAATAAGAAGTGCTTTAGGCGGAGTGCTTTTAAGCGGAGAGAATGTTTTTAAGCCTTGCGGAGTTATAAGCGGCGGAGAAAGGGCAAGACTTGCCTTTGCTGATTTGATGCTTCAAAAGGCAAATGTGCTTATTTTTGACGAGCCTACAAACCATCTTGATATGTATACAAAGGAAATTCTCGAAGAAGCTCTGCTTAGATTTGAGGGTACAGTTATTCTTGTTTCACACGACAGATATCTTTTAAACAGAGTGCCTACTCAGATTTTTTGTCTTGAGAAAGATGGTGCTCAGATTTATTTAGGCGGATATGACAGCTATATAAATAAAATCAAAAATCAAAATCAAGAGAAGGCTTCAAAACCGACTGAGCCTTCAAAGCAGAAAAAACAGCAG
>SVMS01000047.1 GCA_015067255.1 Oscillospiraceae bacterium | reverse complement strand
ATGGTGTTCTCGCATATCTACTATAACACTTATTTTGAATTCAGTCGAGTATTTTCGTTGTATTTGTCCCTTTTTTGCCATAAAAATATGCACCTCCAAAAGTGTCTAACTTTTGGGGTGCATATCATTTTCATTCTCTGTCCGTTTTTTATGCTATATAGCTTCTTATTGCATCTGTCCAAACCTTGTAGGCTTCGTCTTTGAGATGTATACCGTCCTTTGTAAGCTCGGGATTAAGCTGATTATCCTTTGAAAATACAGAATATAAATCAATATACGTTATTTTATATTCTTCGCATAAGCTTTTAATTTGCTTGTTAAGCTTTTCTATTGTACTGTTAAAGCATTTTGTTTTCTCTTTTTCTTTTGAAATGGGAAGAATACTCTGAACATAAATAGTTGTATCAGGAAAATTATTTTTCATTTTTTGTAATAATTCGGAATAGCTTTTTGCACACATATCAACATTGTAGTTAGTTAAATCGTTAATTCCGATAAGCAAAAATATTTTTTCGGGCGAAACAGCTTTTACCATTGAAAGTCTGTTTGTAACTCCTTTAATGATATCTCCGCCGTAGCCTAAATTGATAACCTTGATATCTTCAAAATATTTTTGAAAATCTCCGCCTCTTGTGATAGAGTCACCTAAAAAGGCAACATCAGAGTCATAATTCAATTTTTCTAAACAGCTTGACCAGGCAGTTACAGCATGATTTACAGGGATTGTAGCCTCTTTTAAATTCAGCTTAACTAATACCTTGCTATCATAGTCTGCGTGAAAAAATATTGTAAAAAAGCCCGCAATAAAAATAAGCGCCGTTAATGTTATTGCTACGCAATATATTTTATATGCTTTCATACTATTCCCCATACATTTGTATTATTTGAAGAGTAGTATACCATAACTTTTGTAACTTGTCAAGTTACAAAAGTTATATTTCAAGTTATCGAATAAATGATAATTTAAAGGTATACTATAGTAGGGTGACAGTTATGAAAAGTCAGCAGTATAAAAATTATAAATATCTCGGACTTAATATTGCATATTATCGCAAGGAAAGAGGACTGTCCCAGGAACAGCTCGCTGAACTTGTAAATATCAGCCGTACACATATGAGCAGAATAGAAACTGCCGAGTGTGCGGTATCTTTAGACGTGGTTTTTGAACTTTGCCAGACTTTAAACGTAAAGCCTTGTCAGATGTTTGATTTCAGAGATAATTGAGTAAAAAACCGACAGGTCATTGACCTGTCGGCTTATTTTTGTATATTTGGATTGTTACTGATTTCTAAAATATAATCAATAGAAACATTATATATCGAAGATAGTTTAATCAAAATATCGGTGGGAATATCTCGCTGTCCTAATTCATAATTGCTGTAAACCTGTTGGGAGCAATTCAGCTTTGCCGCAATTTGCTTTTGAGTTAAATCGTGGTCTTCTCTTAAATCCCTAATCCTGCGAAACACATCCTCACCTTCTTTCAAAAATATTATACCCTACTGCAATTTGCGGTATTGACAAAAACCGCAAATTGCAGTAAAATAATACAAAAAGAAAAAAGGAGAATAAAAAATGAAAAAATTTTTATGTTTCTTATTGTCGGTTATCTTAATTATGTCTCTATCGGCATGTATTATGGAAGATGTACCGATTAAAGAAGAGGGAAAAGAACAGAGTCAATCGGTTTCAGAGAAAAAAGATACAACATACAAGCTGAATGATGCGGCTGTTTTTAAGGATTTAAAATTCACAGCGACCGAAATTAAGGAATCGAATGGTGATGGCTTTTTTGAACCGGAAAGCGGAAATGTTTTTGTAGGTGTAAAATTTACAATCGAGAACATATCTGATGAAGAACAATCAGTCAGCAGTTTATTGTTATTTGAAGGCTATGTTGATGATGTGAAAAGTTCGTATTCTCTTTCCGCAGCATGTGCTTTTGATGAAGGAACGCTTGACGGAACTGTGGCGGCAGGTAAAAAATTAGTTGGTTGGTATGCTTTAGAAGTGCCGGAAAATTGGTCGACTATAGAGTTAGATGTTCAAAGCTCATGGCTATCCAACAGCTCAGCTAAGTTTGTGTTTGAAAATAAATAATATGTGGGGTTGATAAAATGAGAAAAAGAAGTATATTTTTAATTATTGCTACAATATTGGCAACAGCATATTCGATATATCTTTTTTGCTACTTTGTAGGCGGAACAGTATCGTCAAGTGGGACAGAAGCAATAGGGGGAGCTATTGCAACGGTTCTTGTTGCTCCCCATGCAATTATGTTTTTTATAGGAGCTATTTTTGGATTTATTGGCTGTTTTGCTAAAAAATCTTGGGCAGCGTTAGTTGCCGCAATTTTATATTCGGTAGGAACGCTGTTCTTTTTAGCGTATATAATGTTTGGAGCTCCTATTTTAATTTTAGGATTTATAGGATATGCTAATCAAAGAAAAATCAATAAGAAAGTTTTAGTATCAACAAATATTGGTGAATAACATAAAAAAAGAAAGACAAATATTTTTGTCTTTCTTTTTTATTTCATTGATTTTTGTGGTAAAATATGATATATTTGGTTTAATATTGTTTTTGAAAGGAATTGACTATGAAGCTTAATTATAAACGTATTGTTCTTGTAGGAATGGCTTTCTTTCTCATTTCTGCTTTTTGGCAGGCGTATGACGCTATAGTTCCTCTTATTCTTACCAATCATTTCGGTTTACCGCAATCGGTGTCGGGCGCTGTAATGTCTATTGACAATGTTCTGGCTGTTTTTATGCTTCCTATTTTCGGCGCTCTCTCAGATAAGGTCAATACAAAGTACGGCAAGAGAACACCTTTTATATTTTTCGGAACTATTTTTGCCGTAATTTCCTTTATATGTCTTACCTTTATTGATAATTATCAGATTTCCCGATTGATTGCAGAGGGTATTCCCGAGCTTCAAAAGGGTGCTATGACAGACGAGGCCTTTTCTGCTTTTGTAAGAGAAACAACCGTTCAGCTTACTATTCAGAATCCTTTACCTCTTATAGGCTTTATTGCTACTCTTCTTCTCATTCTTATTGCTATGGCAACCTTCCGTTCTCCTGCCGTTGCATTGATGCCTGATGTTACAGTAAAGCCCCTTCGTTCAAAAGCGAACGCTGTTATCAATTTAACAGGAACAGCAGGCGGAATTATAGTTCTTGTGCTTGGTATGGTTTTTGCCACCTCTAAAAAAATATATATGCAGTATACAGGCTACGTAGTTGCTGTTTGTGCTGTTATGCTTACAGGTTTTATTATCTTTCTTTTGTGCGTTAAAGAGAAAAAATGGGCAAAGGAAATGGAAGAGGATACATTAAAATATGGACTTGCCCAAGAAGCTGAAGCGGTTTCGGAAACAGGCAAAAGTAAGCTTTCAAAAGCCGAATTCAAATCCCTTTTGCTTATACTTGCATCTGTTGCCCTTTGGTTTATAGGATATAATTCCATAACAAGTAAGTATTCCGTTTATGCTACCAATGTTCTCGGCTTTGATTTTAATTTCACTCTTATAGTGGCACAGGCTGCGGCGATAGTTTCTTATATTCCCGTTGGTCTTATTGCTTCAAAAATCGGCAGAAAGAAAACAATTCTTGCGGGAATTATTATTCTTGCAACTGCATTTGCAAGTGGAATTTTTATAACTCCAAATACTCCCGAATTGATTATGTATCCCGTATTTTCCCTTGCAGGAATAGGCTGGGCAACTATCAATGTAAACTCATTCCCTATGGTTGTTGAGCTTGCTAAAAACGGAAACGTTGGTAAATATACAGGCTATTATTATACAGCGTCTATGACAGCGCAAATTGTAGCGCCTATTCTTTCGGGCGTGCTGTACGATTTCTTTGGTATGAGATACGTATTCTTTACCTTTGGCGCTATATTTGTAGTTTTCTCTTTTGTAACAATGTTCTTTGTAAAGCACGGCGATTCTATACCCATTAAAAGAAAGAGTGCTCTTGAGCAGTTAGACGTTGATTGATTATGATAGAATTTATTATTTTTTTATTTGTTTTTCTGATTGTGCTTTTTGCAATCTATATATTTGTTTTGGCACGTCCCAATGGAAAAATGCCTAAAAAAGAGAAGCTGCTTACCGACTATGCCCATAGAGGCTTGCACGGCAAAAATATTCCCGAAAACTCTCTTGCCGCTTTTGAAAAGGCTGTCAACGAGGGTATTGGAATAGAGCTTGATGTTCAGCTTTCCTCTGACGGTGTGGTTATGGTTTTCCACGATTATACGTTAATTCGTATGACAGGCTGTGATAAAAAGCTCTGCGAGCTTACAGCAGATGCATTACAAAAGCTTTGTCTTTCAGAAACAGAGGAGAAAATACCCACCTTTGAGCAAGTATTAGCTTTGATAGACGGAAAGGTTCCTCTTCTTGTGGAATTGAAGGGGGAAAGCATTGATACATCTCTTTGTCCGAAGGTGGCGGAAATTTTAAGAAAATATTCGGGAGACTATTGTATAGAGTCCTTTAATCCTATTATTTTAAAAAGCATAAAAAAAGAGCTTCCCGATGTCTTTTGCGGTCAGCTCTATACAAATGTTTGCCGTGATAAAAAGAAAATAACCCCTCTCAATATCGTGCTTTCACTTATGGCTTTTAATTTTCTTGCAAAGCCGGAGTTTATTGCATACAATCAAAAGGACAGAAATTCATTTCCCGTAAAGCTTACAACAAAGCTTTATAAAGCCCCTAATTTTGTATGGACACTAAGAGGAGACGAAGAGCTGAAAAAAGCACGTGAGCTAAAGGAACACCCAATATTCGAAAAATGAGCCGTCGTTTGACGGCTCATTTTTAATCAAGCTGTTTTAAAAATTCATTAAAGTTATTTGCTTTTTAATTGCTTGAAAAATTCTTTGAAATTATTGGTGTTAAAATCCGCTGTTACTCTGAAAAAGGTGTTTTCAATTCCGTATGAAATTTCCGCATCAAACATTACCATAGTAAGAATGGAATCTTTTATAAATGCGGCTTTGTCATAGGAACTGTATGTGTAGGTATATGTTTTTTCCTTAAATTCAAAATTTTCGGGACCGTCTAAAATATAGCTTGGTACGGCAACCGTGTCTTCGTATGTAAGCACTTGAGGTTTTGTGAAAAAGTCTTCAAATTTCATAACCTTATAAGGCTCGGGTGTAGCACCTAAGGCACCGTGTCCCCAATAACTCCATTTGAAAGCGGGAGTAGGTGCATAGTCTATAGGATAGCCCTCGTCTTTCTTTAAAGAATTGTTGATTTTTTCAATTTCACTTTGTGTCGCGCCGTCTTTGGTAACTGCTTTATAGCGAAAGCCTTTAATGGTACAGGTGTTGTCCATTTTAAAATCAAGGTTTGCATTGAGAAAATATCCGTTCTCTAACGGAATAAATACCCAGACGTTAGCAGTTAAAGCAGTCTTTGCAGGGGCTAAAGATTCTCCTGCAGAAGAGCTTGTATCTGTGGGATTTTCGGTATTGTTTTCAGAACAGGCAGTAAATGCAAATAACATAACTGCACTCATAAATAATGCTAAAAGCTTTTTCATAGAATATCCTCCATTAAGGTCTTATAAGGGTGCCTTCGCGGTAAACAGGCTGGAAGAGAATCATATGTCCGCCCTCTCCCATTACCTCAACACGAACATAATCCTCGCCCTGAAGGGTATAAGAAGCGCTTGCGCTCGTTTGCTGTGAAAGTATTTTGCCCTTTGGACCGATAAATGTATAAACATAGTTTTCAAGATAGGTTCCGATGGGATATGTCGCCTTGACGTGTAATGTGTCCCCGTCCAAACGGTGATATACAGGATATAATCCCGAGGATGCACATATAGCATTAGCTTCAATTGCTTGCTTCATAGATTCATAATTGTTCTCGCAGGCAATAAGATTAAAATAGTTTCCGCCGTCACATATAGCGTGAAAATCATCATTTGCAAAGCCCGTAACAAGCTTACCGTCAGTAAGCATTTCGTCCCAGATGTCAGTAGCACGTCCCGAGCCGCTTAAACGAAAGCAAACCCAGTTAAGCACTTCCATACCCATAAAGCCGGTTAAAGCGCACATCATTTCGGCACTGAAGGTGGATTTAAAAGGCCAGTTGGGATGACATAGAATACAAAAACCGCCTGATTCTTTTGTTTTGGTAATGGCTTCCTGTAAAGGCAAATGGATTAAATTCTCACGAACACCGATAGTCAGCATATGGATATCGCTTGTATATTCCACACCGTCAATCAGTGTCATTTTCTCGTCGGAGTAATTGGAATAATCACGGTATAGATTGTGGTTTGATAAGCACAATAAACTATATCCGTATTCACGGTATAAGCCCACAGTCTCTTCTGCTGAATGGCTTCCGCAGGTCTTTGGACCTGTGCCTGCGTGGGTATGAAAATTTGCCTTCTTCCATACGGCATTGTCAAGCTTTTCATAAGGATTAATATACATATTATTATCCTCCGAATATTTAATTGTTTTAAGCTATTATACTACAATAAAATAAAGTTTTCAATTGATAAAATAAATTTGTAAAGAAGATAATTAAAAATTGTTTAAAAAACTATAAAATGTATTGACAAAATAAAAAATATACCATATAATAATAAAGCACTGTTTTAAAAGAGTAGCTGAATTAAATATAGGGGTATAGCTCAGTTGGGGACGTTTGCGAGCGCTGCCTGTGGCAGATAAAGCGAGCAATAAGGAATGGCAGCAACACGGCGATTGACGAGCAAGTAACAGCTTGCGAAGTCAGAGACGATGTTGCAACAGGAAGAGCAGCGGTCTCCGATACAAAAAGTTTCATTAATTAAATATAGGGGTATAGCTCAGTTGGTAGAGCAGCGGTCTCCAAAACCGCGTGCCCAGGGTTCAAATCCTTGTGCCCCTGCCATGAAAAACGACAAGTTTCTGTCGAAACTTGTCGTTTTTCAATGAAGCGTTCCATTTGGAAACATTATGACGCTACGCTAATGATGTCACTTTGTTAATGATGTGTTGCTTCGCAACATTAAGGAACGCTTCGCATCATAAGTGAGCGAAGCGAATTTACATCATATTGCGCACAGCGCAATACATCATATCGACGAAGTCGATGCATCGTTTTGCAAGGGTTCAAATTCATACGCAAAACTGCTGAAAATATCTTTTTCGTAGCCCACAGACAAAAATCGACAAGTTTCGATAGAAGCTTGTCGATTTTACTTTTTCACTATTAACTCTTCACTCTTCTCTCGAAACTTGTCGATTAGGTAATAGGTAAAAGTGAATAGTGAATAGGTGAAAGTTGTATAGTGAAAAAGGACTGTTCAAAGAGTGAAAATGTTGGTAAAATATTTTCAGGAGAGTGAACAGGATGAAAAAGAAAGTGAATTACACAAGGGAGTTTAAAGTGCAAGCCTGCGAA
>SVMS01000046.1 GCA_015067255.1 Oscillospiraceae bacterium | reverse complement strand
TTGAATTGGGTGTTTCTGCTATTCAATTTGGGCTTCTTGTTTTTGTTGTTGTTATAGTATACAAATTATTCAAATTATTCTTTTAAGGAGGTGTAATAATGGATAGTACAGCTTGGAACGGCATCACTTCCGAAACTATGCTTGCAGTTTTTGACGAAATTGAGAGCCTTATTCCTATTGTAGCCCCTGCGGTAATCGCTTTTCTTGGTTTCCGTAAGGCTTGGAGCTTCCTGCGTTCAGCTATTGCAGGTGCGTAATATCTCTGATACGGCGGTTAAGGACTGTATCACTAAAAAGGGACAGTTATTCTGTCCCTTAATTTTTTATAGAAAGGTGGTTTTCTTATGGGTGTATTTAAAAATACTATTCCCGAAGCTCCACAGGGAATAGAAACATATTGTATTACGTTTGATAGCAATAACAGTTACTACAATCTTTATTTCGATGAAAAGTCTGTAACTGTCGGAGAAAATGAAGATACTTTATCCGCTACATTCGGTTATTATCGTTGTAAGAGCGGTGCGGAGTCTTGGGAATATGTTTCAAGCGGTGGAATGGGTGCTTCAGCTTCTTATCCTGTATGTAATTCTGATAGCGTTTCTTTGCTTTATTCGTCTTATGATATTAGCACCGATACAGGCGGTTTATACTTTTATTCGGGCTATAATCGCAATGAAGTTATGAACGATAG
Source organism: Oscillospiraceae bacterium (assembly GCA_015067255.1). Lineage (NCBI taxonomy): Bacteria > Bacillati > Bacillota > Clostridia > Eubacteriales > Oscillospiraceae > Oscillospiraceae bacterium. The sequence continues at coordinate 6,866 of SVMS01000046.1, read as the reverse complement.
TCTAAGCAGTTCTGTTATTCTTACAAGTTTAAAAAATAGCGTTCTGCCTGTTGTTTCTGTTGTTGGTGCTGTTGTTTTTTTATACTTCGGTTTCCGTAAGGCTTGGAGCTTCTTTACTGGTCTTGTAAAGGGGGCTTAATATGAAACGTTTTTTATCCTTAATCCTTGCGTTTTGTATTGCTTGCTCTCTCTGCTTTGCTTCGGTGCTTTCGGCTTCTGCAAGTACTATTGTAGGATATGGTGAAGATGAGTTGCTTGAATGGTCAGCTGATTTTTTATTGGAAAAAGTTCAAGGTAATACAGATAATCTGAACGGCGAATATATTGTCATTGCTCGTGAAGAAGAAACTTTTGATAGTTATAAAAAAATTGTTATTGGTGGTTATTTTTTCTCTGAGGATATCGAATTTTCTGTTGTTGAGGGTTCTAACGGTATTGTTACTTTATCTTCTACTAATGGTGGATTTTATTTTGAGTCTATGGAATATTTCCTATTAACAGATAACGTTTCTAATTCTTACTATCAGTATACTAACTGGGGTGCAAGTTATAGAAATGGTGTTTATTTTACCTTTAATACAAACACTAATAAAATTGTTAACTTTGGTCAAGCTGAAAATAATATCTGGTTTACCTCAAGCAATTTCGAGGTTGGAACAGGTATTCTTAAGTATTGGGCTTGTAAAGTCGTTTGCGGTGAATATATAACACACCCTGAGCCTACAGAACCAACTGATCCACCAACTACAAAACCTGTTGATGAAGAACAGCTTGAAGTCAGCAACAGTATTCTAGATAATATTAAGACAGTTGTCACGAATATTATTAATCTTCCTGCTAAGATTGCCGAAGCTATAGGCGGTTTTTTTACTACTCTTGCCGAAAATCTTTTAAATGGTCTTGAATTTCTCTTTGTTCCCTCTGATAACCTTTTTGAAGATTTAATTAACTTGTTGCACGAAAAGTTTGAATTTGTTTTTCAGATTTTAGAAATTGGAGATTTTATTATCGACTATGATTTCGATGATAGCCCTCCCGATGCTTCAGTAGATTTCAGTGGAAAAAAAGGTTTAAATTGGGGTAGTGGAAAAATTCAATTTATTAATTGGGAAATGATAGAGCCTTACCGAAATCTTATAAAAAATCTTACTTTAGCTATAGCGTGGTATTTTTTTATACGTAAAGTTCAAAAACGTTTACCCGATATTATCAATGGTGTTTCAAGTGGAGGTACAAACTAATGATTACAGATGTTATTATTTCAATTATTATAGCCCCTGTTTATGGGTTGTTTAGCTTGCTTTCTTTGCCTGTGGTCGGAACTCTGGAAATCCCCGAAGATGTCTTTAACGGGTTATTTGGGTTTATTTCAAATGTTGCTTATATTTTCCCTATACAGGGTTTATTAACTATTCTCATTTTTTCCGCAGTGCTCGACCATTTTACTACTATTTGGGCTTTGATACTCCGCATAAAATCGTTTATTCCGTCTATGGGGAGATAATAAGCTATGATGAATTTTATTTATAAAATAATTTTCGTGTGCTGTTGTGCCGTTGCTCCGTTCGTTTTTATGGTCTTTTTCTTCACTATTTATTACAGATTAAAGGGAATAAAGCCTATAAAGAATGAAACACAGCGTTATAAAGTGCCTAACGTTTTGAAAAGATTGTTTATAGATTTTCCGAAACAGTACGCACACGATAGACTTACTATTGACCCTAACACTTTTAAAGAATATGGTATGCATTTACTTTGTGGTGAACAGGGGAGCGGTAAAACTACTTTAATGGCTTATCTTGTAAGAAAGTATAAGACTATTTACCCCCGTGTAAAAGTACGCAGTAACTTTAGCTGTACTATGCAGGATTACGCTTTAACGAGTTGGGAAGAACTTACTTTAGATACTAATGGTATTTATGGTGAAATCGACTGTATAGATGAAATACAGAATTGGTTTAGTTCAAATGCTTCTAAAAACTTTCCGCCTGATATGCTCACGATTATCACGCAACAGCGTAAAGTTAGACGATGTATTCTTGCTACGTCACAGATTTTTACAAGAGTTGCAAAGCCTATTAGAGAAAATACGTATTTGATGTATTACCCTTTTACTGTTTTCGGCTGTATTACGTTCGTGCGAGTTTTCAAGCCAATTCTGAACGAGGACGGAACTTTAAAAGAGCGTAAGCTAAGAAACTTCTTTTTCTTCGTTCACGATGAAGAATTGCGAGGAATGTTTGATAGCTATAAAACAATTTGTACGCTTCGTGAAAGTGGTTTCAAGGAAAACTCTGAACAAATGCGGAGTGATAACACAATAGCGGTAGCTGTTGCAGATACTCCGAAGCGGTGACCGCTCGCGGTACCGCTCGGAGTTCTGCAAAGCTCCGCAGTGGCTATTACTTGATTATAGCCACAAAAAGGACTCAAAAAACAAGAGAATGTTGCAAATGCAACAGTAGGTGATAAAAATGATTAAGCGTAAAAGTGAAGCTTTAGCTTATACAAATCGAAAAACAAAGCACTATTCAGACGGTACAACTAATTCTATTATTTGCCGTGAGTCGATATTTAAGGACCCTTTTAACATTACCGAAGCACAACAACAAAATGAGCTTGCACGTTATGAAGAGCGAGTACAAAAAACTAATGATTTGCTTGAATATCTTGAAGCACATCAGAATATGTCAGCTGAGGACTGGCACGAATGGCGTAAAGCTGAGGATAAGAGACAAGCCGAAGCTGATAAACTTTTTGAAAAGGCTACCGGTGAAAAAATTGTCCGTGATGATAGCGTTAAGCGTGCTAAAGATAGTATTTTTGATTATGTCTTGAATAATGATTTTGAATACTTCTTTACCGTGACTATTAATCCCGAAAAGCTCGACAGCAAAGAGCCTAAAGCACTTTTAAAGCCTGTTCAGAAATGGCTTAAAAATATGGTTATTCGGTATGATATGCAGTATATCTTAATAGCTGAACTTCATAAATCGGGTAATATTCATTTTCACGGTCTTTTTAAAGCTTCTGACAAGCTTAAGCTTGTTGATAGTGGGACTAAGTTGTATAAGGGATATAACAAGCCTGTTTCTGATGAACGAGCTTACAAGCTTGGATTGTCTGACGGCAGAACTGTTTATAACCTTGCCAACTGGCGATTTGGCTTTAGTACTGCTGTGAAGCTTGTCGGAGAACGAATAAATACAGCTTTCTATATTACAAAGTATATCACGAAAGACTGTAAAAAGATTTTCGGTAAATTCTTTTGGCATAACAGGGCTTTAAAGAAGCCACAAATTACATATGATACAGTTGATTATGACAGTATTGATAGTATCGAGCGTAATTCTTTTAAATACGTATTTATAAGCGGTGATGAAAATGAAAAAAACAGAAGTTGCAATGATATACAGCTACTTTATTAATCTTCGGAACAGGCTTGAAAATGAAGTATCGCAGTTACAAACTAATCTACGATACAGGCGAGTCGATACGGTAGATTGTATAGAGCTGTCAACAGCTATTGAACGTCTGAATATGTTTCGGGAGATATCGAGCGATATTGTATTGATATTGCAAATGGATAAAGAAAAGAATATCAATAAGCTTGATTTTTTAAAGGAGTGATATAAATGTTTGAAAAAAGTAGTTGTAATATTATATATGCAATTTTATCGGATAGGAAGCAACAAAAATATAATAAAGCTATGGCAAACTTTTATAAAAAGTGCTACGGAAAAAAGCGTAAGGAAAGGAGTAAAAAATAATGTTGCTTCTTTTAATTCCTGTATGGTTAATTATTATGTATTGTATTCTTGATGATTTAGGAGTGATATAAATGTACAAAAATGAACTTTTTTACCATGGTGAACAAATAATAGAATTTAATTATCGTTGTAGTTCTTGTTATCAGTTTCTTGGTACTCTGAATTTAGATTTAAAAAGAGAAAAGGGAAATTTATTGATGAATTGTAGTACTATTATGAAAGAAGATAATTTTCCTGATTTCTGCCCGTTTTGCGGTCATAAGTTAAATAAAAAAGAAATGCTTAAAGACTATAATTCTTAAGGAGTGATATAAATGCCTTGTAGATATTTTGAGTGTGATAATGAAAATAATCAAGATGTTTGTGATATGAATTGCAAAAATTGTTTATGTTATTCAGATTGTAGCTTGTGTTATTATTATGTATATGATACGGCTCTTGATATGGGCATTTGTTTAATAAATAGTGATAAAAGGAGTGTTTATATTGATGAAAAATCTAAGTAAATATGCAATATATGCCTTTGTCGGCTCGGTTATATATCAAGCTGTAAAGCTTATTTTTCAAAGTTTGTAGTGTTGCAAAATTACTTAAACTCTGCTATAATAAAACAGAGAAGCAGAGAGACAAAGTTGCACCAAATGCAAGATAGGTTGTAAATTTATCCCCGAAAAAATTTCGGGGATTTTTTTTAAAAGTACTTGACATATCACCAAATTGGTGATATAATATAATTACAGTAAAGGACACGGAAAAGTCGTTAAAACCAGAATGGAGAATTATATGAATACTATGAGATATGTTATTTTTAATGAAAGTAGTGAGTTTAGCAAGCGTTATGTAAAGGGGTATGAGAGTATTATAGATGCATATGTTTCAAACGGTTTGCAGAATGGAAGCTTCACTGTCATTGCTGAATTCGATAATTACAAAGAAGCTAAGAAAGAGCTTGAAAAGTATAGATGTACAGTCAACGAGTATAAGACAGCTGTAAGTATCTTTGATGCTGACGTGTACTATATTGAAGAACAGGAATTGAATGAGTATACTGGAGAATATGAGCCAACAGGCGATTATGATTTTGCAGAAATGGTTGAAGAGTTGGAAGAGGTCGAATAAGATGAATATAAAAGAGCTTCGTACTCTCACAGGAATGACTCAGCAAGCTTTTGCAGAATATTTTAGTATTCCTAAACGTAATATTGAGAATTGGGAAGAAAAAAAGTCAAATTGCCCTTTATATTTACTTAATCTCATTGAATATAAACTAAAAAAAGAAAATTTAATATAATTTTATAGCCCTTGTTATTAAAACAGGGGCTTTTTCTTGTCAAAACACAGTTATTTTTAAATCGTGGTCGGTATTTTCAGTGTTATTATCTCTTAAATTCCCCCCTAAAACCCTAAAAGAAGCCCCCAAAAAAAAATAATGCTCCGCTATAACGTCAAGTTATATCTCTCCTTTCGCCCTTGTATTAGCAAAATAACATAAAGATATATCATTGTCAAGCCGAAGCTTCGAAAAATTTTTGCCCCCAGCTTTCGGAGGGCAAAAAATTTTTGAAGTGGCTTTACTATGATATAGATTTATGGTATACTTGCTAAACAAGGGGAAAGAAGAGATACCCTGTAAACAGGGAATTTACAGATAATATAAGCGGAAAATAAACCGACAAGAACCCAACAGCAAGCGTTTGCCGTGAACTCTTGTGAACAACTATGCAAACGCTTTCCCCTCTGTTTTGACTGTAGCCCCTGTTTTTTCGCTTCTGCATATATACCCCGTGTACCTATACTCATAAAAATAACACCTCAAAAAATGCCCTTTAAATGCATTTAATGAGGTGTTTTGCTTTTATCGTCTTATTCTGTCAACAATATTCTGATAATTACTTTCGCTTGGTCTGCCTTTAGTACCCAATAGCCAGTTAACGTCTATTTCATAAAAATCTGCAAGTATTCCAATAGTTTCAATATCTGGCTGAGTTCTTCCGATTTCATATCCTGCTAATCTACTTTGTTTTATGCCTGTTTCCGCTTCAACCTCTCTTTGTGTAAACCCTGTTTTTTCTCTTGCTTTTTTTAATTTACTTGCGAAACCCTCTTTATACATATTTTTTGCACCCCCTTTCATTTATTTCTAATTACATTTTATCATATTTCACAAAAAAGTTGATGACATTTTGTAATATTTTAGTATTGCATTTTGTAATCAGATATGATAAAATGTAATCAATCCAATAAATGGATAAAAAAATACGGCTGACCCAATGCCGAAAGGGTAAGGAGAATATTATGTTTAAACTGATAGGCTTTGAAGTTTCAAAGGGCGAATTCACAACCGAAAAGGGCGAAAAGCTCGCCTACAACAACCGCATTATTAAGTGCATAACCAATGAAGAACGCAACAACTTATTCGGCTTTGACTTCTGCGAATTTAAAGTAAAAGCTGAGGACGTCGCAAAAATGCTCGGCTGTGTTCAGAATGATGAAGCTATTAATTCTATGTTAGACAGCTGTTTCGGGCTTTTCTTTGAGCCTAAATTTACAGTTATCAAGGGTAAACCTGTATTTAACGGGTTTGATTTTTACCCAATTGATACATACAACGAAAGGGGGCTTCCTCTTGAAGCTCCCGAAACTCCTTTAAAGAGTATGTCAGAAATCGTTGAAGAAAAACGCTCCGAGAATAAGAAAGAGGGTGCTAAATAATGGATATGTCAGTTTTTATTTGGATTTTAGCCATTATTGGCGGTCTTTTCCTTTTTGATATTCCGCAGACTATTTACTATTCGTTCAAGAAGAAGAACGAAAAGCAGATAGAAAATAAATCTTCTGACAAATTGGAAGTAGGGGAGAGTGAGTAAATGTGGAAGCCCTTACTTCCGAGGTCACAACTTTAGTTACTGAGACAACAACAACTACTATTACAACTCTCGGTATTGACGTAGACACCGCCAACCATTTTTTTGAATTGGGTGTTTCTGCTATTCAATTTGGGCTTCTTGTTTTTGTTGTTGTTATAGTATACAAATTATTCAAATTATTCTTTTAAGGAGGTGTAATAATGGATAGTACAGCTTGGAACGGCATCAC
>SVMS01000045.1 GCA_015067255.1 Oscillospiraceae bacterium | reverse complement strand
TTTCCTTAAAACTAAAAGGAATGAGTCCAGTACAATACCGAACTCATTCACAAGCAATTTAATATTTATTTTTGTCTAAACTTTGGGGTTCACTTCATTCATTATGGAAAAGCTTGAAAAATTCTTCAAGATCAAAGAACGCGGAAGCAGCGTTCGCACAGAAATCATTGCCGGTATAACTACCTTCTTGGCAATGGCTTACATCTTAGCCGTTAACCCCGGCTACATGGCAGCTGCAGGAATTCCTCAGGGTGCAGCCTTTGCTGCAACAGCAATTTCAGCGGCAATAGCTACTCTTTGTATGGCATTCTTTGCTAACTATCCCGTTGCATTGGCTTCAGGTATGGGACTTAACGCATTCTTCGCATTTACAGTTTGCGGAGCTATGGGTTACTCCTACAAGGTTGCTCTTACTGCAATTTTAGTTGAAGGTATTATCTTTATGATACTTTCTCTCTTCAAATTCCGTGAGCAGCTTGTAAACAAAATCCCTAATAACCTTAAGTTCGGTATCACAGCAGGTATCGGTCTTTTCATCACTATCATCGCTCTTTTAAATGCAAAAATCGTTGTAGCAAGCTCTGCTACCACAGTTGCATTGGGTGATATCTCAAGCGCAAACGTTGTACTTGCTTTAGTTGGTTTATTAGTTATCGCTGTTCTTCAGCACTTCAGAATTCCCGGCGGAATCCTTTTAGGTATCATCGCTACTTGGATTTTAGGTATTATCGCAGAGCTTATCGGTTGGTATGTTCCCAATGTTGATGCAGGCGTTTACTCCGTTATTCCCAGCTTCTCAATGTCTGCATTCCAGGCTCCTTTGTTCTTTGACTTTGACTTTGGATTTATTTTAAAGAATGCTGCAAGCTTTGCTATTATAGTATTTACCTTCCTTTATACTGATATCTTTGATACAGTAGGAACACTTATCGGTGTTGCTGAAAAGGGCGACCTTTTGGACGAAAAGGGCGAGCTTCCCAAAGCAGGCGGCGCTTTAATGGCAGACGCTGTAGGTACAGTTGTCGGCGCTTGCCTTGGTACTTCCACAGTTACAAGCTATGTTGAGTCCAGCGCAGGTGTTGCTGCAGGCGGTAAAACAGGTTTATCCTCTGTAGTTACTGCAGGTCTCTTCCTTGTATCCTTAATACTTGCTCCTGTATTCACAGCAATCCCCGGCTTTGCAACCACTCCTGCTATGCTTTATGTTGGTCTTATGATGCTTACTTCCGTTAAGAAAGTAAACTTTGACGGCGATGCTGCTGATACAATCGGTGCTTTCCTTGCAATTATTATGATGCCTTTAACATACTCAATAGCAAACGGAATTATGTTCGGTATGCTTGCATGGGTTGTTTTAAAGATAATCATCGGCAAGATAAAGGAAATCAGCGCAGTTATGTGGATTTCCGTTGCATTGTTCGTAGCATATATCGTTTTAAAGGTTCTCGGCCTTGCATAAGCTTTAAAATTCAAAAAGCTGTGCGGAAAATTTCCGCACAGCTTTTTTACGCTTTTGAAAAAAGCATATCGCACTTTTGAAATATCTCGCCTTTGGCGAGGTATGCAAAAGTATATCGCACGCGACAGCGTATATCGCAAATCCCGCAAGGGATTTATATCGCAGTGTTGTGTTCTAAAGAACACAACACCTACTCTTCTTCAATAAAAACTACATTGTCATATTTTTTAAGAGAGTATATGTCATAATCCTTTTTGAATGTTAAATTTATCCCTAAATTGCCCTGATAATTGCTTTTCGGGGGTATAAAATGATAGGTGAATACAATGTCATTTTCCTTTATCTTTGAAATTATTTCGTTTGCCTTATACATATCATCAATTTCTATATATATTTCTTGGTTTCGATTTCTGCGTCTTTCAAGCTTTCCTAAAAGACTTATAGTTATCATATATAACACGCTTATAACTATAGCTCCGAAATAAAAGCCGCAGCCTGCGGCAATACCTATAACGCTTGTAGTCCATACTCCCGCTGCAGTTGTGAGTCCTGTTATAACGTTATTGCTTTTGAGAATTATCACTCCTGCACCCAAAAAGCCAACGCCCGAAATAACCTGTGCCGAAAGTCTGAAAATATCACCGCTGTAGCCCAAAAAATCATTGGCATAAATGCTTATCATAGCAGTAAGCGCCGCACCTAAGGAAACAAGAATATGCGTTCTTGCCCCCGCTGCTCTGCCGTGTCTTGCACGCTCGCTTCCGATAATTATGCCTATAACTACCGCTAAAACCGACCTTATAATAATTTTAAGCATAAAATCCATATTTTTCACCAATAGTATATTATGCTTTTAAAAAACAAATATGAATAGAGACTGTCCAAAAAGTCACAGACCGCAGAAAAGGAAAAATCATAAGCGGTTGAAGCTAATTTTAAAATTGATATAGGGAAGGAGTTATGCTCTTCCCTATATTTTGTTTTATGAAAAAGGGGATGTAAAAAACTTTCGTTTTTTACATCCTCTTAATTGAAATTTTCTTCTTTCCGTCAATCCGCTCTCTACCGTACCTATGTACGCCGACGAGAACGGATTTACGAAATCTGCACTCTTTTTAGACAGCCTCAAAATATTGAATTTAAACTGCTTCTTCGCTTCCTAAAGCACTTTCAACCTTTTCAACAGTAACAACAGATTCCCCTGACAATGTCATCTTCTCACTGCCGCCCTCATAATTGTAAACAGCATCTATATCAATTTTGCTCTCAATTTTTGTAATAGATTTATCCGTCATTGTTACGGTTATTTCCTGTGTTCCCGATTTAAGCTCTATGCCGCTTCCCTCATAAGAAGCTTGAAGAAGTGAAACATCAAAATTTGCAATCTTCAGCAAATATACTCCGTCACTCTTCTTTTCTATTGATGTAACAGCCATACTGTTATATTTTGCCGAATCTATAAAACCGTCAATCTGCGCTTTAGCATCTTTTTCATTTTGCGCCTGTACCTGTTTTTCACCGCCGACCTCTATTGTCAGATTGCCGCTTTCATGCTTGAGATATATTGTCTGTTCGTCTGTCTTAGCCTCAACATCGTAATAGTAAGCGCCGTTTTTCTTTCCGTATGAAACAATGTCCTTTTCGGTTGTAGTTTCGGTTTGACCTAAAATTGTTGTACTGTTGCTTATATCAAGAGTAAATTTGCCCGTTGCCGCATCCTGAATAACCTTTATACCGTCTTCAACATAGCTGAGAACACGCACATCGTCTACCTGTGTATACTCTTCAGCCTTAAGCTTTTGAGTGTCAAATTTCGCCTCATTAAAAGAGGAATATTCTTCAATCATAGAAAATCGAGGTAAAGTAGTAGTGTTTTCGTCTACATCAAAAGAAAAATCAGTTTTTATAGTTTTAATACGAAAGTCTGCATCAGCAACGATATTGACCTCCATATCAAGAACATCTGCGCCTAAATCCTCATAAGATATTTGGGTAGTTTTCATTAACTTAGTTATTGCTTTCTTTGTATATCCCGAAAACTTTATATTCCAAGTACCATCCTCCTTTTTTGAAAACTCAGAATTGGTACAATCACCAAGAATCTTATTGTCAAGTGTTTCATCGTAGTTAGCTTCCCTATATTCTTCAAAGGTCATGGGTGAACAGAATTTCTGGTCATATTTGCTGTTTTTTGTAGAAGAATACATTTTACCGTCATGATAAGCCGAAACGTTTACAATATTTTCCTCGTAAGAAAGCTCCTGACACTTAATTACTGTTTTTGATTCTATGTACTCTTCGGCATTAGAGGCAAAATTGATAATCTCTTCGTTAACCTCAAATTTTTTACCTAAAGAATAGTAGGTCATTTCAATCTTAACAGTTAAGTTATAGTTCTCTACCGCATTCATAGTTTCATAAATTTTGTTCCAAAGAGAAGCGGCATCTTCGGGCTCAAAGGGTTTTTCTACAACTGTTTTCCCGCAAGATGCAAGAGAAAAAATCATAAGTACCCCTAACAATAAAGAAAATATTCGAGTTGTTTTTTTCATAATTTTATCTCCCTTCCTTTTGTTTACAATTTTATGTTAACATTTTGTTTTCTTTTTGTCAATACTTTGTTAAAGCAAAAAGCTGTGCGGAAAAAACGTGATGTTCTTAGCGGAGATTTTGAAGAAGTACTCGAACCAGTATCGAATTTGTAAGTACAAACGCAGCCCAGCAGTAGTCCAAACCCACTAATAAAAGAAAAGAGAAGATTCGTATCTTGTAACGAGTCTTCTCTTTCTTTTTATCTGACAAGTGATATGCTGACTACCGTCAGCGTGATATTTCAAAAATAAAGTGATATTAAGTCCTTTGGACTTAGTGATATTCTATTTGCCATAAAACTTGCGAAGCAAATATCACTCCGACAAAGTCGGAATATCACTTCACACAATTAAAAAGACCGTAAAACGTGATGTTTTACGGTCTTTTTGCGAGGGGATAGGAAAAAGCGCAGAATACGCACTGCTTTGATTAAATACATAAAGCGTATTATTTTGAACAGAGCTTTCTATTTTTTAAAACTCCCCGTCTCTAAGAGAAATGAAACTGCAAATTCACACCCTTTTAAAAATGCCTTTTTCACAAAGAGGGCTTCAAGATCACACAATGCATCAACATATTTTTCCACCGCATTTTTTTTGATTCTCATTGAGTAGTGTGTTTGCTTTTTCGTGTAGTTCCGCAGTCTTTTTGGTAAGATTTCGTTCCTCATCCGTATCAATTACGGCACATTCCTCTAAAAGATAATTATTCCATAGCTTTTCAAGTGTTTCTTTCATTTTTTCTTCCTTTCTCGATAGTTTAAAAACGAACTAAATATATTATAGTTCAAATGTGAACTAAAGTCAACTCTTTTTAGTTCACTTGTGCTATAATTTTTAAAAAGTACAAGGTGGTAAAAAATGAACGTATATCAAAGACTAAAGGACCTTAGAGAAGATGCTGACAAAAGTCAGGAAGAAATTGCAAAAATTATAGGTACAAGTCAATCCTATTACGCTCAGTATGAAAACGGCAAAAGAGCTATTCCCTTTGAACGTATGGTTATTTTGGCAAGATACTACAACGTTTCTCTTGACTATCTGGCAGGATTTATTGACACACCGAAAAAGCTTCCTTAATTATTCATCATTCATTAAAAAAGACCGTAAAACGAAATGTTTTACGGTCTTTTGTTGTGGACGGTTACCCGACGGCGTACAAGGGTACGCCGAGGGCAAAGTTGGTTTGTTATGCGCTTTTTACCTTTATTTTTAAGGGGATAGGAAAAAATGCGCAGAATATGTCAATTTCGCACCGACAATTTTTTGTCGGTGGTTACCCGACGGCGTACAAGGGTACGCCGAGGGCGAAATTGGCTTATTATGCGCTTTTTTTACATCACCTTTTTTAAAGGACTAATGAGGGGGCAGTATATACTCTTGCCGCAAGCTCCTGATTAAGCATATATAAGCTTTTGGGGTCTGTTCCGAAAAGCTCCATTTTTGTAATTAAATCGTTGGCGTTGGTTTCCTCTTCACCCTGCTCCTTAACGAACCAATCAAGGAACTGCATTGTACGGAAATCCTTAACGTCATACGCTGCAGCATAAATATCGTTAATTAAAGAGGTTACATACTCCTCGTGTTCAAGACCTGCCTTAAGCACGTCTATATGCTTTTCAAAGGTTTTGTCGGGCTTGTCAATAGCTTCAAGAGTAACCTTTTGATTTTCATTTTGCAAATACTTGTAAAACAGCATTGCGTGGTCTCTTTCCTCCTGAGCCTGAACCATATACCAGTTTGCAAAGCCGCTGAGTCCCGCATCTTCAAAATAATTTGAAAATTCAAGATAAAGGTATGCGGAATAGAACTCCTTGTTGATTTGCTGATTTAACAGCTCTCTTACTTTTTCATTCATCATAATATTTTCCTCCTGTTTTATTGCGCAAATATAAGCGCTTTTATTTTAAGCAAATCAAACATTGTAAGCACTGTGTCGCCGTCAACATCCAATTTACTAATATTATTTACACTAAGCTCTGTTTTTTCCAAAAGATAATTCCTTAAATTTATCAAATCGAGAACGCTGTAGCCCTCTTGCTCTCCCTCTTGAACGAGAGTATAAATACTGAAATGTTCTGTTGAAAATACTGCAAAATCGCCATCGGGAATTACGGAATATCTTACGGGGAGTCCGTTTTCGTCAATATAATATACAGCCAAAGTCTTGCCCTTGAAATTGTCGGGAATGGGAAGCTTAACCTCAAAGCTTCCGTTGTCAAGCTTTGTTACATATTGATTGAGAGTTTCCGAACGAAGCTTAATGTCATAGGTTTCGTTTTCGGAAGCGTTAAGAATTTCTATAATTCTGTCATATTCCTCGCCGTCTGTCAGCTTTTCCACCTCAACCATCGTGTCAAGAGGAATTTCAGAGGAAGAAGAATTTACCTGTACCTTAGTGTTTAAGTCAACAGATGTATAAGATGGTACTGCAAGCTTTGTATCGTCCTTGATTATTACGAATTTATAAATCTCTTCGCCGACTGCAACATTAAAGAAATATCCGCCTGCCGCTTTGTTAAGAAAATTGAGGTGTCCGCCCTCTTCAAAGGACTCAATAAAATACTGCTTATAGTCGGGAATATAGGTGAGCTGATTTTCACAGTCCATAATTTCCCATTGACACTCAGTTATAATATCCCAGTCCTTTTCCTCTTTTGCCATCTCTTCTTCGTAACGGGCTCTGGCAATTTCAAGGCGGCTTTGATACTCTGCAAGCTGTCTGTCATATTCAGCTATTTCACCGTTGTAATACTGCTCTACAGTATCATTATTAAGAGAAATTTCTATTTTACCTGCGCCTATATAATCGTCTATTCTTTTTTGCGCCGCCGCTATAAGCTCCTGCGCTGAACTTCCTGTGCTTTCGGGAACATAGATAGCGTGCTCCGCCTTTGCGCCTAAATAGCCCGATGCAAAATATACTATTCCGTTATGAATAAGCTTTGCAGAGCCTATTCTCTCTGTAAAGAAGGGTTCGTCAGCGCCGCCGCGGATTTCAACGGTAAAGAGGAAATTGGTATTATCAAGATAGCCCTTAAGCTCTCCCGAATAGTTTGCCAAGGTGTCAATTTCAGATTCGGAATAGGGGTCATTATTTACCCAATAGTTTGCAAGCTCAAGGTCTGTAACGTTAAACCATTCTCTGTCCTGAGGAAATTTTTCAATAAATTTTTTTGCTTCCTCGTAAACCTTGCTGTCATAATTCCAGACAACATCTACAGTATGATACTCTTCGTAAGGGCTTTCAATTCTGAAGCCTATTTCACACTGTGTAAAATCCTCGTTAAAGCCCATAGGGTCAAAGTAAAAATCGGGATTTACCATATTGAAATCTTCGGCAATAAGCCACGAAGCTTCACTCTCGGGCTCGGGCTTTGCGTAATTAAAGACCACCTTGCCGCCGTCGAGTATCTGACAATACTCATCGGAATATTCCTTGTTACGTACATAAAAATAATCACCGTGCTGTCCGCACCATTTATTTTGCGCCGCATATGCCGAAACATCATTTGTGAATCTTCCGCAGCTTATTGTAATTTCGCCGCCTGAGGACTCAACTGCGCCAAAGCAAACAACCTCATTTAAAACAGCTCTTACCCCCGAAGAAATATCAAAGACTTTTCCCTCGTAAAAATGATATTTTCCGCCGTTAACTGTGAGGTTAAACTCTCCCTCACCCAAGGTGTTCTCTGCCTTTATAACAGAGATATCGGTATTTGAGCCGTATACTCGCATTCCGGAGTTTTCGTGCGCGTTTATTGTAATATTGGCATTACAAGCATAAATAACACTTTTTTCATACGCTTCAAGCATTGCAGCATTTTCAAAATTAAGTACAACGTTTTTACTCGTTATGTTTAAAGTCGAATTTAAAATTATAACTGAGCTTCCAACGGTAATTTCTCCCGTTTCTCCTGCGGGAATATTGTCTATTGCTGCAATTAACTCCTGCTCGTTATAAACAATCACAGCATCTCCTGTGGCAAAAGCAGATACAGAAAAAAGAGATAAAAGAAGCGATACAACCAAAAGGCTTGACAGTATTTTTCTTTTTAATGAAGTCATAAAAACACCTCATAAAATCTATTTTTATTAAGTATATCATTGTTGTTTTCTTTTTTCAAGTTTTAATTGCAGATGAATTGTCAAACTAAGTGCAACACTTTTTAATGCAATCGTCAAATAAATCCAAAGGTTTTTGATAATGTAAAACTTTTTTAATGTTGTAGGACTGACTCTTGAAAGGTTTCTACCTTGTTTGTCTTTCTGCTAATGTTGCAAAGCAAACTTTAGACTTTCCTCTGCCAGATACTACCGTGTCTGCTTCCCAATGTCCAAATTCTAATCGTTTGTATACGCTTTTTTCTCTTTTTCGTA
>SVMS01000044.1 GCA_015067255.1 Oscillospiraceae bacterium | reverse complement strand
TGTGCTTATATAGGGACCCCAGCCGTAGCCTGCAACAGTTTCGTCTTCAAGGGTAAACTCACCTAAAAGCTGAACGTTTCCCTGAAGTAAAGCTAACTCATAATAGTTATGAGCATCTGTATTTCTTATCATTATTCTGGGGCTCATCCAACCCTCTGTGCCGTAGCTTGTAAGGTCAATAGTAGTCTTAAGCACGAAGGTATCGTCTGCAGTTATATAGGAGTTTGCACCGAAGAAGTTTACTGCGCCTGCTGATGTGATGTTAACGTTTCCGTTGGCAAATGTGTTTGTACCTGATGTCTCGTACTCAATATTTTCATTGATAAGATTCTGAGCGCCTGCAGGCTGTGCGGGAATATCTGTTGCTTTGGGATATTCCTTATAAAGACTTAAGCCTGATGTTGAATATACTGTACCTGCATCTGTAGAATAGAAATAAATGTAAGGATTTTGCTTTTCGGGAATAACAAGGTCAAATACCTTAACGTCATCAATATAAACGATTAGCTTGTTGGGAGCTGATACAACTGTTAAATCAATTACTGTGCCTGCAACTCTGTCATAGTTCCAGTTCTGATAAGGTCCCCAACCGAAGCCTGCATATTCTCCGTTTTCAAGTGTGTAGCCGCCTAATAGGCTTACAGCACCGTCAAGAAATGCTATCTGAGTATACTCTGTTTCACTGTTCTTTCTTACTGTAATTCTCGGTCCGTGCCAGCCCTCTGCGCCTACTGATGTAAGGTCTATCTTTGTCTTTAACATAAAGGTATCGTCTGCAGTAAGGGGAAGATTTGTAAAGAGTAATTCGCTCAAGCCGTTCATTGAAACAACGCCGTTTGAGAAGCTTGCTGCAGGAGATGCTGAAACCTCTGATGTAGGTGTAAGAATACTTGTAAAGCCTGTGGGTGCCGCAGGAACATCATTTGCAGGAAAGGCTCTTGATATTACTGCTTTTGCTGTGTAGGTTGTGTCATTATCTGTTGACTGGAAGCCTGTAAGCACATTCATCTTCTTAACAGGCGCATTGTCTATCATAAGAACATCGTCAACATATACGCTGATTGACTCAGGGTGTGAAATAATCTTTACTTTAATTGTTGAGTTTGCGCTTCTTATGTAATTAGTGTTTGCGTAAGTAGGAGCCCAACCGTAGCCTTGAAGCGAACCGTCCTCGTGAATATAATTGCCCTCAACTGCCATATGTGAGCCATAAAAGTTTACAAAATAATAGTTTTGCTCATCTGTATAACGTACTCTGATTCGGGGACCGTGCCAGTTTTCCGGACCTACTGTTGCCAGATTAATTGTAGCTTCAATAATAAAGCTGTCATCAGCTGTAAGAGAAGTAAGACCTGTAAAGTTTACCTCGCCTGCCGATGTGATTTTCGTAACACCGTTTTCGTAGGTGTTAGAACCTGAAGCGGCAAAGGCTGTGTCGGGCTTTAGTAAATTCCAAGCCTCAGATGCACTTGCCGCCGCTGCACCTGTAAAGAGAGTTGCCATGCTTGTCAGAACAAGCACAGCTGTACAAAGACTTGCCAAGAGTTTTTTGCTTGTTTTCATTGTTTTTACCTCACTTACTGTAACTCACTTACTCTACTGTAACAAATGCGCCTTCTCCGCAAGCTAAATTGATAGTGTATTTTCCTGCATTACCTGTTAACACTTTAGCCTTTCCGCCCTGATAGGAGGTAACCTTCTTTGCATTTGCAAGCTCTAAAGTAACAGTTGTGGATTTATTTAAAGAAAGCTCACTCATATTTACAACGGTAAATGCCTTTGAAGAGCCTGTCTTGCTCTCATAACAGCCAATCAATAACGGTTCTGCACAGTTTACGCTCTTGATTGTTGAGAAGCCTTTATACTGATTTTTGAAAGTAAGATAACTGCTGGCGCTTGCAGAATTGTGAGAAAATGCGCCGAGACTCTTATATTTCATATAAACGCTTGAAAAAGCATTGAACTCCGCATCTACCTTTTGAGCCGCATAGTAAATGTCAGTCTTTTTGCCGCTTTTGTCAATCATGGCATATTTAAAGGACTCTCCGCCGCCGCCTGTGGGAGTTGAATATGTAAAGTGGAACATTGCAGTTGCGCCGAAAGCAAGGTTAGTATACATCTGCCAACGGATATCGGTTTCGTCGGGAAGTCTGTGTCCGTCAGACCAGGTAGTTGTCTGAATAAAGCTCCAGAACTCTCTGCCACTCTTTCTTGCCGCTGTTGAAACGATATCTAAATTATCGCAATAGCCTGCAAGAGTTGTTTTTGTATCGTCGGAAAGACGGGTACAGGGATAAAAGTCAACACAGATATAGTCTGTGGGAACCTTTGCAACATATTGGTCAACATAGCTCTGATAATTGGGAGCATTAAGCTGAGTTGTAGAATTTGCGTAGGTGGGAAGAAGATTGATAAAGCCTAATTTTCCGGGTAAAGCTTTTTTATAAAGGCTTATAGCATTTCCCAAAACATCAAACTGGTCTGCGCCCGGCTCATCTCTGATTATGTTTCCTGCGAAAGCCGAAAGGGAAGCATAGTTTTTTGTAATATTGGCAATATCGTTAAAATGTCCGCCTACGCCGTAAAGTGAAGGGTCTGTAAGCAACCATTTTATACCGTATTTTTCGCACCATTGATTTATCATTTTAAGTAATGCCGCATTTCTTAATTCAGCATCAATAAAAAGCATATGTATTCCTGCTTCAGCAGCCTCTTTTATATGCTGTTCATCAGCATAATTAGGGTCAATTCCGCAAAAAGCGCCTATAAGCAATTTTTCTTCGTTTGAATTGCTTGGAGTTTGTGTGGGCTGACTGCTTGCAGCATTTGAAGATGCGGGCTGAGAAGAAGAGGGATTTGATGATGACTCCTCACTCTTTCCCTCGGAAGACAAAACATTCTCAGAGGAAGAAGAATCTACCGCTGAGCTATCAAGAGAAGCTATGTCCGAAGAAATATCGGAATTTGTCTTTTCTGCAGGCTTTGTACAAGCCGCCGCAGACAGTACCAAAACCGCCGCCAACAAAATTAAAAGAATTCTTTTTTTCATTTTTAAACCTCTTTTATTAAATTTAACCAAATTTTCGTTTGACAATTTAACATTTATTTAATTTTATCAATTTTGGTGTTTCTATTCAACCTATTTTCACATATATTCGACCTAAATTATCAGTATTTATTGATTTTTGAAAAAAATTATATATAATAAATATAGGAAATGTCTCTAAAGAAATACAAATGACACAAGAGGTGGTAATTTGTGCCTAACAGACAGGAAATTCACCGTTTTGAAAAACAGGACTATTTTTTCAAAAATGACAAGATAATAATCGAAGAAAAAACTTTGCCTCACAACGTGGATATCCACTACCACGACTTCTTTGAAATAGAGTTTGTGCTGTCAGGCAAAGCAACCCATATTTTCAACAACCGCCAGTACGAGCTGTCCCGAGGCTTTTTGCATTTAATTATGCCTGCAAATTTTCACTCTTATTCTCTAAAAAACGAAGATAGTCTTAAATATTTTAATATACGATTTGATGAGTCTGTTTTATCAAATGAATTGAAAAACGCAATTTGTTTTTCAAACCGTGATTTTATTTTAAAGCTGGAAGAAGATGCCTTCAATCAAGTTTTAAAGCAATGTAAATATATGCTCAAGGAATTTAACAGCAACAGCGAATTTAAAGAAATTATGCTTCAAAGCTGTATTCAACAGCTTTGCGTTTTCCTTATCCGCCTTCTCAACAGCTCCAAAGGTCCCGAGAAAATACAGGCTGTCTATGATGCTAAAATTCAAAGCGCCCTTGCCTATATGCAGACAAATTTCAGAAAGAAAATCTCTGTTTCCGACGTGGCAAAGCTTCTGAATTTCTCAAACAACTATTTCAGCAACTATTTTTCAGATTCGGTAGGCGTAAGCTTTTCAGCATATCTTAAGGATTTAAGGCTTCAATTTGCTATGAATTTGCTAAACTCTTCAAACCTCAACATCAATGAAATATGCTATGAGTCAGGCTTTTCAACTCTTTCAAATTTCACTCAGGCATTTAAAGAAAAATACGGCTATTCTCCAAAGCATTTCCAAAGCAGAAATTGATTGTTTTATACCAAAAAACCTTCCTTGCAACGCAGGGAAGGTTTTTGTTTATTCAAAGCGGTATTTCAGCCCCAACGCTTTATATTTAGAAGCTCCCAAGGAGTGAAAATTCAAGAAATCCGTATGCTCTATTCCACATTCTTCGATAGCTTTTTTTATAAGCTCAAGACTTTCCTCGCTGTCGTTTATATCGGGAATGACAGGCACTCTTGCCACCACTTTTTTTCCTTGTGAAATAAGTCTTTTGGCGTTGCTTTTGACAAGCTCTAAGCTTCCGCCGCAAATTTCCTTGTAGCTCTTTTCGTTTGACAGCTTAAAATCGACAAAAAAAGTATTTACATAGGGCATAACCTTTTCAAATTCCGAAAAATCTACGCAAGCGGCAGTATCTATAATAACGTCTATTTTGTTTTCAAAGCATTTTTTTGCAATTTGAGCGCAAAAATCCGCCTGTAATAAAGGCTCGCCGCCCGAAAGAGTTACTCCGCCCTTTGACTCAAAATAAAAATCTTTGTCTGCCCATATTTTCTGCCATATTTCCTCTGCGCTCATTTTAATACCGCTTAAGCTGAGCGCCGAATACAGACAGCTTTGCACACAATCTCCGCACCCGATACAGCTTTGACGCTCTATAGTGTGCTTTGGCAAAAATTTATGGCTTTTTGTGGGACAAACGTGCTCACATTCTCTGCAGCCGACACATTTCATTTCGTAAAATAACAGCGTAGGCTCTCTTTTTATTGTTTCGGGGTTATGACACCAAGGACAAAAAAGATTACAGCCTTGAAAAAATACGGTAGTTCTTATCCCGGGGCCGTCCTCGGTTGAAAATCTCTGAATCTGACTTATAAGTCCCATAATTATCCCTGTTCCGTCCTTTTCAGAATATCCTCCTGCACCTCTTTTGAAAGGGTGATATAGTGGGCGCTGAAGCCCGAAACTCTCACCACGAGATTTTCATACTTTTCGGGATTTTTCATAGCATCAACCAAAATATCTCTTGATACCGAATTTATCTGAATTTCCTGTCCGCCCTTTTTGAAATAGGTTTTTATCAAAGCTAAAAGCTTCTTTCTGTTTTCGGGCTTTGAAAACATTGAGGGACTGTATTTCTGATTTAAAACAGTACCGCAGGAAACTAAAGTATAATCGGGTCTTGTCATAGAATTTACAACGGCTGTAGGTCCGTTTTTATCCATTCCGTGCATGGGGGAAGCCGCATCGCTCACAGGCTCCATAGCCCTTCTGCCGTCAGCAGTTGCCGCTATTTCCTTACCTGCGGGAATGTTGCTTACGTTAGATGCAATTGCAGTATAAACAGGACCGCCGTCCCTTGTTTTGTACTGTGAAAAAAGTCTGTTCTGAACCTCTACAAACCATACGGCATATTTGTCAACCTCGGGACAGTCGTTGCCGTATTTATCCATATTCAAAAGAATTCTGCGCTCTTTTTCATAGCCTTCAAAATTGCAAATAAGAATATCTCTTAGCTTTTCAAGACTCATAAGCTTTTTGTTGAATACCGCCTCTTCAATGGCATATAAGGAGTCTGCCACCGTTGCAATTCCCATACCGCAAGCACCGTGTGCTGAAGGATAGTGCGCTCCGCCGTTGTTTATATCCTTTGCCCTTGAAATACAGTCGTCACAGAAGCAGGACAAAAAGGGCTGTTGAAGATTTTCGGGGTTGTATCTGTTGTTCTCGTTGTTGAACATTGCCATATATTCGTCAGCGCCGTATTTCATCTGCTTTTCTAAAGCCGCCATAAATTCTTCCATTGTGGAAAAATCCTTACAATCTCCCGTTTTAATTCCCTTTTGTCTGCCTGTAAGCATACATTTCCCGTCATTCAAGGCAAGCTCCATATATTTCGGAGTGTTGTATCTTCCGTCAGTCCAAGGGGGCTGTTTACCTGCAATAAAGTTTTCAATACAGCCTACCATACAGTAATCTCTGGCATCTTCAATGGAATAGCCGTGTCTTGCAAGGGCAGGAATATTTATCTCATCGTTCATCAGCGCAGGATATCCCAAGCCTGTTCCTATAACCTCAAGGCACTTTTCAATAAACTCATCGGAAATATCCTTATGAAGCCTTGCGGATAAATTAGGACCGGGAATGTCGCAGTTTTTAACGGCATCAAGAATTATAAAGGAAAGCTCATTTACAGCGTCGCTTCCGTCGCGCTTAACTCCGCCGATAGCAATATTGACAACATCGTCACTTCCGAAATAACGAGCCTCGTGGATTTTATAAAGAGTACATTCTATAAGCTCTAAAGCTTTTTCTTTTGTCAAAATTCCCTTTTCAATGTCGGCAGCATAAAAGGGGTACAAATACTGGTCAAGTCTTCCCAGCGCCATAGCATACCGATTTTCAAGACAAAATACATTATGGCACAGCCATACAAGCTGTAAGGCCTGTAAAAAGCTTTGAGGCTTACCCTGTGTAAGAGCAAGACAAGCGTCAGCTATCTCTATCTTTCCTTTTTGACGCGCAATAGCTTCGTAGCTTTTTATATAATCGCAGAAGGCCTGCATTGTAATTTTTGCCGCAGTTAAAAAATCTCTCTCCTTTTTATCGGTATGAGTATCATAGGAGCTGTCTATTTCTTCAATAACTCCGTTTATACCTAAAGAAAGAATTTTATTGTAATTGGGCGCAAAATGGTCGGAATTATGAGAAAAATATCTGAAGCCGTAAGAGCCGATAACGAGATTGTCATATTCCTCCTGACTTGCTTCAAGCTCTTGACCGAGAAGTCCTCTTACCGAGCCTGCAACGGTATCGTTATCGTAAATATATTTAGGAACATTGTCAAGCAAAGCCTTAAAGGCATATGCACGGGCAATAACATTTTCTTTATCAAAATTCTGAGCAAAGCCCAGTGCAAGAAAATGATTTCTAAGACAATATTTTCCCTCGGGTTTTTCTTTGATTTCTTTTTTTAAAAGCTCAAGCGTTGTCATTTTTATCCGCTCCTTTGTAACTATTATATTATATAATGTCAGCCTTGCAACCCACTCTGTTGACAAAGGTGGATAATTGTGATATTTTTTAAGGTGAGAGGTGTGTTTATGTATAAATTTGATATTCGCATTTTCCCCGAAATTTATTTTGCGCATATGCACAGAACTTCTGTTAAAAAATGGACCTTGGGGCATATTGAAGGGCTTGTGGAAATCGCATATGTAAAAAAAGGCGCTGTCAAGCTTGTAAATACGGCTACAAAGGAAAAAACGTATGTGCCCGAAAATGCCGTTTTTATAATTGACCACTCTATTCCTTACGAAATTCAAAATCTAAGCGACGAGCATATTCATTACACCGCCGCCTTTTATATAAATGAAAAAATCCAAAAAACCTCCCGTCCTGTAAACGATAAAGGCTTAAATGTCTATTTCCCCGAGAGCAAGGTTTTAACAGCAAATACATCTGCAATTTTTTCGGCAATCCAAAGCCTTACCCACCCCTGTTCAGAAATTCATACCGCAGCCTTACTTATGCGTATTTTTGATGCTCTTTCCGAACAGACTCTCTTGGAAAACAGCTTTGAAAATCCCATATGTCTTAAAGCAAAAAAGGTAATTTCTCAAAGGCTTCACGAAAAAATAAGCGTTTCAGACATAGCGCAAATGCTCAATATAAGTAATGAGCATCTTAGCCGTGTTTTCAGTAAAAACGAAAAAATCACCTTAACCGACTATATAAATTCACAAAAGCTGAACCGTGTGCGTGAAATTCTTTTTGTTTCGGATATGACCTTGGAAAATGCAGGGCACTGTGTAGGCTTTGACGATGTCAAATATCTCAGCAGACTATTCAAGAAAAAATACGGCACAACGCCAAGAGAATATATAAAATCAATTAAAAGCACCGAGAAATTTGAGGAGGATAAATTATGATTTACAAGGATTTTAAAGAGCTTAAGCTCTCTATGCTGGGCTTGGGGGCTATGAGATTTCCCCTTTTGCAAAACGGCGAGATTGACAAAGAACAAACCGCAGAGATGATTGATTACGCTCTCAAAAACGGCATCAATTATTTTGATACCGCTTGGTTTTATCACGACGGAAAATCGGAAACCGTTTTAGGTGAGCTTTTGTCAAAATATCCCCGTGAGAGCTATTTTCTTGCCTCTAAATTCCCCGGCTGTGATACCTCTACCTTTGTAAAAAAAGAGGAAATTTTCGAAAAACAGCTTGAAAAATGTAAGGTTGACTATTTTGATTTTTATCTTTTCCACAGTGTCAATGACAGCAACATTGATTTTTATTTAGACGAAAGCTTAGGTCTGACAAAATACCTTTTAAAGCAAAAAAAGGCGGGTAAAATCCGTCATTTAGGCTTTTCTGCCCACGCTTCCTTCCCTGTGTTCAAAAGATTTTTAGAGGCTTATTCGGAGCATCTTGAATTTTGTCAGCTTCAGATAAATTATCTTGATTGGAATTTGCAAAATGTAAAGGAATATCTTGATTGTCTTAAGTCCTACAATATTCCCGTCTGGATTATGGAGCCTGTTCGTGGCGGAGGCCTTGCAAATCCACCTCAAGCTATAAAAAAACAGCTTGAAGCTCTTTTCCCCAACAAGCCTATTCCCTCTATTGCCTTTCGTTTTCTTCAGGCAATTGACGAGGCAACGGTTATTTTATCGGGTATGTCCAATATGCAGCAGCTTAAAGACAATATTGAAACCTTTAAGACAAATGAGCCTGTAGCTCCCGAGCTTTTCAAAAAGCTCACGGAAATCGGAGACTTACTGGCAAAGGGTGTTCCCTGTACATCTTGCCGTTACTGTGTCAAATACTGTCCAAACGAAATTGAAATTCCCAATATTATAAATCTTTACAACGCTAACACTTACGAAGGAAAAGAAAAAATTTCCTCTGAGATTTTAGCAAATATCGAAGAAAGCAAACGCCCCACAGCCTGCATCGAATGTAAAGCCTGCGAGGGAATATGCCCTCAGCAAATCAAAATATCTCAGGTTATGAAAAGCTTTTGCGAAAAACTGATATAAGTAAAAAAGCAAGAACGGTTTCGTTCTTGCTTTTTTCAGGGTGTCGAAAAACCTTTCGACACCCTGATAGACTGTCCAAAAAGAGTGCAGATTTCGTCAATCCGTTCTCGTCGGCGTACGGTGGTACGGTAGAGAGCGGATTGGCGGAAAGC
>SVMS01000043.1 GCA_015067255.1 Oscillospiraceae bacterium | reverse complement strand
CAGCTGGATAAAGGATGGCAAAATAGGTAAAATACAGGCTTTATCGGGCGTGATTGCCTTTAAGTGCGACCAATACCCTGAGTCAAGACTAATGAACCCTTCCCTTGCAGGCGGTGCTCTTTATGATATTGGAGTATATGCTATAGAGCTTTCAGCTTTTCTTGTAGGTGAGCGCATTGTTAATGCCAAAGGAAATTTAAGACACGACAGCAATACAGGTGTTGATGTAAATACAAGCTTTATTCTTGAATTTGAAACTGTTGATGCTTGCTTACAATGCCTATTCACCTCTAACGGAAAAGAGTATCTGATAATAAACGGAGATAAAGGATATATTGAAATTCCTATTCCCCATTTGAATAATGAATGCTTCCTGTTTGACAGCAACAGAGCTCTTGTCGAGCATTTCAAACAGGAATTTCCTGAAGGCAACGGCTTTGTTTACGAAATAGAAGAAGCTGTAAGCTGTATTAAGAATGGCAAGCTTGAATCAAATGTTGTTCCTGCAAAAGATACTATTGAATGTGCAGGAATATTCGATAAGCTTTTATCGAAATAACATCTTTGCCTTGACTTACAGTAAATACCGCCTGAAGAAAATTTCTTCGGGCGGTATTTATATTATGAGCTTTTAGACGGTCTTGCATGTTCTGCCGCCATTTTATAATAAAAGCTTAAAAGTGCTTTTCTGTATTCATTTTCAGCTACTTTATCCTTTTGCTTTTTTTCATTTTCAATTTCGCTCAGCTTAGAAATGTAATTATCCTTTGCTTCTTTTAATTGGTTTTGTATGCTTGTTTGCTTTTGTATGCTTTCGGAATTTATATCATTCTCATTGTTTTGCATTTCAAGAGTTACTGTATTTTCAGCCTTTTCGGCAGCGCTGCTTGCTCCCAAGCCTTTTAAAATTCCTCTCAGCGTCGCTGCTCTTTTTTTTGCTGTATACTCTGCCTGAGCTTTTGCCTTTTGCATACTTTGATTTTCTCTTTCGGCTGCAAGCTTGCTTGTAAGAGCAGCCAAATCGCTGTCATACGAAGCTTTGAGATTTTTCTTATCTCTTTTTTCGTTATAGGCATTTTCTTCAAGAGCTTGGCTCAGGTCCAGTTTTTCCTCTGTTTCCTTTGCCTTTACTCTGAGTCTGTCATATTTATTTGTTGAAGCCATAGTTTACTCTCCTTTTTAATATTTAATTACGTATTCCATTTCAGGCATAGGTGATTCGTCGGTTAAATCGGGTAAATTGAAGGTTGTTTCTCCATCGCCGTTTCCGTAAGCTGTGCCTATAGTTTCAAAAAGCTTTGCATATTCAGCTCTGCTTACGGGACTTCCGTCGCATATCAAGGTATTTGAATTTTCGTTATCCCCTGCCTGAAGAAAAACTGCACCTACAGGAAGCATATTCTGCGCAAGAGAGTTTATTTGTCCGTAAATAGTATCTTCATCAAGCTCCTGAGTAGAAGGGCTTGAAATATCAGAGCTGTTCATATTATTTAAAACGTCGACAATTTTTTCATTTATAAATTTTTTAATAAGCTCTGCTGACTTATCAAAGCTTTGTTTAATTTCTTGAGCACTCATTCCGCTTTGAGAGGGTCTGTCCGGCAAATCGGAAATTATGCTGACGTTATCTGTCATTCTTTCAAACATATTTATTTCTCCTTTTATTTTGTTCTTTTAGCTGTATTGACGTTTATTGCCACAGAAGAAAAGCAAGCGGTGGTAAAGGCGCTGTCCGACTCAAGCTTTATTTTAATTTTCTGATATCCTTTGCATTTTATAGGTAAAGAAATAGGATTATATCTTGGCAACGAAAAATCAAAAAGCTCAAAGCTTAAATCGGTAAAATCCATTTGGGAAACCAACAAAGTTTTCTTGCAAATTTTTACCCCTCTGTTGTTTTCAAAGCTTATATCAAATTTTGTACTGCTTTTAGGTACAATTTCCACCCACGCTTTATTTGTGAATTTTTTTCCTGCCTTTTCATCAAAATCGTAAAAGGGCATTTCCCAGCTTGCCTTAATGCTTTTTATCTGTCCGTCACTGCAAATATCATATTTCTGATTTTTTTCAAATCTGCAAAGATTTCCCTTGTTGTCAAAAAAGTGAAGCTTATCTTCTATATTTATATATAAAACAGGAGTAAATCCCGACAAGGTGTACCATACGTCCTCTTTATAATTATAAACATAGGTTTTATCACCTACAGAGATGTAATATTCGTGGTTTTGCTCGTAATCGTAGGTTATGGCATTTTCAAGATTTATATCTGATAGCTCTTCAACCCGTGCGCCTATTTCCCGCACGTTTTTCTCATCTCTTACGTTACTGCTGCAAAGCTCTCTGACACCTCCGAAAAGAAAGACAGGATTGTTATTTACTATTCGTACCTCAGCATCGGCTTTATTTCCCACACTTGAGTTTAAGCTGTAAACGGGAAAGCTTATATTGAGAGCGTCGCTGTCGTCAATTACAGAGTAAAAAATTTCTCTGTCGGTAAAAATTATCTGTCTGTCATACTGACTTACAATATCTGATATTTTTCCGCTTTTTGAACCTATATCGCTGTAATTGTTTTCGGGAAAATAGGTAGGGTCTCCCACCTGCGAATGATATCTGCGGTAGGGATATACATAATCACCCCACAAAAATAAGCACGAGTCATTGGAGCCTCCGAAGGTCATTCCGTGAACACAGTTTCCTATAAGTATTCTTCCGTGTCCCGTATAGCCCTTGAATTTAATTTCAACAATATCGCCCGTTCCGGGTACATTGGATATTTTTACTTTTGCTCCATTGTTTGTAAGGGTATAATCACTTGTTTCTACACCGTTTATTTTCACGTAGGATATTTCCTGCGCTTCAACAGGTAAGGTATAAAGCTCAGACTCTCCGTCCCCTATATAAGACATTATTGCATATCTGCTTATGAGATTTCGTTCTCCTACAAAAACTCCGCCTGTTCCGTCAGGCATTACTCCCGTGCGCAGCATCGGAACATATCCTTCTGTAATTTCAAGCTTTTTGCCGTCATAGCAATAATATTCCGTACCTGTTATGATATATATTTTTTCACTCCAGGCACACATCATTATTTTGGGATTTTCGTAAAAATTATCTAACTCTCCTATTGTTTTTACCTTGTCATTGGAATAGTCATATTCATACAAGGTACCCGAAGCAACAAAGAAAAGTCTTTCGTGCGGCTGAGGATAAACCTTTGCCTTGATAGCTCCTTGTATTGCAAGATTTTCTCCAAAGCTTTTTACAATTTTTATTCCGTCACGAATACACAGATTTTTGTTTTTTATAACAAAATTATTCATCTTTGTACTTTCGCCGACTTTTAAAGAGTTTTCATCATGTGCCTGATTTATTCCTAAAAATTTGTTGATTGTAAAGGTCATTTTTTACCTCCTTTCGCCATTATTTATAGACGTCTGATATTTCTTCAATAGAGGTTTGTTCTTTTTTCAGTCGATTTCTTGCGTTTATGTAGGTCGAAAGATACCATTCCGAGCGTGAAGGATTTTCTTCCAATAAAAAGTTTGCCGCAAGATAAAGAGGCATAAGCTCTAAAGCAATTGTCTCCTCAGCATTTATAACCGATTGCATTGACACAAGCGGAGAAGCAAGCACCGAGCAAACAAAAATTATTTTTCCTTTATAGCTTTCAGGAATATATACTTTGTTTCCCTTTACGGATATATCAAACGGTAAAGAACCATTTTCAGAATGGTATTCCAATATATACTCAACAGGCTTATTCAAGCTATATATTTTTATATTTCCCGAGTTTTCCAACGGCTCTTCAGAGCAGTCTATCTCTATTGCTTGTATCAAAGGTCTGAAGCTGAGAATTTCATTTTGACATATATGGCACAGACTTACAGCCTTCTGAGCACAATAATTTGTATATTCATCGTCTGTTATTTCGTTACCGTCATTGAGCCCCTCGCACAAAGCCATAGCCAATTTAAAAACATCGTTCACAGTTACTGCCATTTATGTTCTCTCCTTTTTGTAAGCATTGCGGGTGCACAAAATAGTGCACCCGACAAAAAACTTTAATTATGCAGCGTTTCCTTCATCTGAAACTGTAAGTGAATCACTTTCAGGGGCAGGAGTCAGGTCAAGACATACAAGCTCTTCGGGACGTACTACAAGACCTCCGTAAACGTGAAGTCCTTTTACTGCGTCAGCAAATAAGCCTTCGGGGCGGTATGCCTCCATTTTCTTCATCTGTCCCACAAAAGCGATAGCCTTTCTGGTACGTGCGTAACAATGATGTACGTTGGAAGTAACTGAAATTCCGTTTGTCATATAGACGTTGAAATTATTAAATTTTCCAACAAAGCCGCTTCCCATTTCCTTTTCGTTGGGATATGTTTTAAGCACCTTGGCAAGCCATAGCTTCTGATAAACTGCGGGAGAAACCTCAAGATAAATATCCTCATTCATAGGAACGTTATTTTCATAAAGCTTCTGTGCCGCTTCGCTTAGGCACTCTACAACGTTCTGACTTGTAAGTGCACTCTGAGTGATAGTTGTTCCGGCATCTCTATAGAGTCCGTATACAAAATTGTCTGCATCCTCAGCAATAGCTGCTGCAGCCTCCATCATACAGGAGCGCATAATATCGGGGTTTGACTGAAGCTCGTCAACATCATCAACAAGGAAATTGACATATTTCAGATTGTCGATGTCGAGAGTTTTGCTTGCATCTCCCAAAGTTTCTGCGGCTGCAATATTTGTGCCGATTTGATAATCTCTCACTGTGGGACGCTTTGTCCAGTTAATTATTATGCTCTGACCGAAATCAGCAGCATCTGTTTCATAATCTCTGTTACAGAGATTTACTCCTACGCAATAGCGGTCTCTTTCCCTTTCTATTGCCTTTGCCCATACGTTTGATTTAAAATTAGTGTAAGCCATTTTTTATTCTCCTTATTATTTATTTTTTTTGGAAATCATAGACATTGATTTCAATGCTTTATCAAGGTTTTTGCGAATTTCGGAAACTGTTAAAGAATTTAACTGCTCCTCTGTATAAATGTCATCTCTTTGGGTGGTGCCAAAGCTTGATACTGACGGAGCTCCGCTGACAGCATTCAGCTTGTTGGTAAGCTCTGTAATCTGCTGTTCAAGCTCGGAAATTTTAGCATTTTTTTCATAGCTTTCATATGCATTTTTAATGGGCGTCCCCTTTACAAAGGCATCGAAAACCTCTTGAGGAAATTTGTCTGCTGTAAGCTCTGCGTGTTCTCTGAAAAACTCTTCAAGCTCTTGAGTACAGTCCTCATACCTGTCAAGCTGTGCTTTAATCTTGTCATAATTAAGACCTTTTTGCGCAAGCTTCTTTACGGTATCCTCGTCGAATTCCAAATCCTCGTGATTAAATCTCAGCAAAAAGGTGTTGTCCTTTTGAGAGTCTTCCTCATTCTGATTTTGTTGTTCGATTTCCTCAACATTCTTTTTTAAAAGCTCTTCTTGTATCTGTAGGTTATCAGATTTCATTTTATTCTTCCTTTCTTTTTTCTGCGGATTTTTTAGAGTTCAATGGCGATGAACACTTACGCTAAGAAGAATAAAAACTAAAAAGTGCAATAATATGCAATGATTTTTTTATTTTTTCAGCCCTGCTTTTTCATTATTTTTTTAAAAATAAATATAATATCTTGTAAAAATCTATAAATTGGTGTATAATATACAGTGATTTTTTATTTTTGTTTTTAAAAAACATCATTTTTTTGCGGTTTTTACCGCCACGCAAAGCCTATAGCTTTACGTGATATCACAGGAGGAATTTATATGTCCCGAACCTTTAAAGGAGGAGTTCATCCCCCTTACAACAAAGAGCTGACAAGCGCCAGTCCTATCGAGACACCACCCGTAGCAGATATTCTGGTGTTCCCTCTTTCTCAGCACATAGGTAAAGTATGTACTCCGTTGGTCAATATAGGTGATAAAGTTAAGGTAGGCCAAAAAATAGCCGACAGCGACGCTTTTGTTGCTGCACCTATTCATTCGTCTGTTTCAGGCGAGGTTATAGCTATCGAGCCAAGAAACTGCACAAACGGCTCAAAGGTTGCTTCAATAGTTATACAAAACGACCATCTTGACACAAAAACCGATGAAATTATTACCGTTGAAAACAAAAGTCATGAAGAGCTTACTCCTCAGGAAATTATAAAAGTTGCAAAGAATGCCGGTATAGTAGGTATGGGCGGTGCCACCTTCCCTACTTACGTAAAGCTTCAAAGCGCTCTTGATAAGGGAATTGATACTCTTATAATTAACGGTGCCGAGTGCGAACCTTACATAACCTGCGACCACAGAGCTATGATTGAATATCCCCGTCCTATTGCGGGAGGCATAAAGCTTATTGCTCAATGTATAAAACCCAAGAATATATTTGTTGCTATTGAAGATAATAAAGAGGACGCAATAGCAACTATGAGAGCTGTTCTTACAGGTACAAATATTCAGGTTGTTGAGCTTAAAAGCAAATTCCCTCAGGGCGGAGAAAAGCAGCTTATAAAAGCTATTACAAGAATTGAAACTCCTCCCGGAAAGCTTCCTGTTGATGTAGGCTGTGCTGTATTTAACGTTGATACCTGTGCCGCACTTTTCCGTGCTGCCAACAATAATTTGCCTGTTATTCAGCGTGTTGTAACAGTTTCGGGAACCTGTATAAATTCCCCTAAAAATTTACTTGTACGCATAGGCACTCCCGTATCTGAGCTTTTTGAGTATTGCGGCGGCTTTAAAGAAGAGCCTAAAAAAATAGTTGTGGGCGGTCCTATGATGGGTCTCGCTCAGCATTCTATGGATATTCCCGTAGTCAAAGGCTTTTCTGCAGTGCTTGCCTTTTCAAAAAATGACGACGATTACGTGAAAAACCCAACCTGTATCCGTTGCGGACGCTGTGTTTCAGCGTGTCCCGTACGGCTTATGCCAAATTATATAAATATGTTTGTTCAAAAAGATGAGTTGGATAAATGCGAACAGTACAATGCTCTTGATTGTATTGAATGCGGAAGCTGTTCCTTTATATGCCCCGCCCGTCTTTATCTTACCCAGAACATTCGTCTTGCAAAATTAAAAATAAACGAAAAAAATCAATTAGAAAAAATTATGAAAGCTAAGGAGGCAGGAAAAATTGAATAAGCTTTTGCTAACCTCCTCTCCGCACATAAAAAGCAGCGACAACACAAGAACTATTATGCTTGACGTTATAATTGCTCTTATGCCGGCGCTTGTGATGTCCATTATTTATTTTGGGCTTCGCTCTTTATTGATGACTGTTGTTTCGGTTGGCTTTTGTGTTCTTTTTGAGTTTTTATACAGATTCTTACTCAAAAAGCCTATGACAATCGGAAACCTCTCTGCTGTTGTTACCGGCATTTTGCTTGCTTTTAACTTGCCTGTAACCGCACCCTATTGGGTAATTGCAATAGGCTCATTTTTTGCTATTGTTATTGTAAAAGAGCTTTTTGGCGGAATAGGTAAAAACATTGTAAACCCCGTACTTGCGGCAAGAGCTTTCTTGTTTGCTTATCCCGACATTATGACAAGATGGTTAAAGCCTTTTGAAAAAGTAGGTCTTTTTATAAGTGATATTGACGTTGTTACCACTGCAACACCTCTTTCTCAAATCAGCCTGCGTGACGGAACAAGTGCTTCTGCAAGTATGCTTCAGATGTTTTTCGGAGAAACAGGTGGCTGTCTGGGTGAAACCTCAGCCATAGTGCTTATCTTAGGCGGTCTTTATCTGCTTGTTAAAAAAGTTATTTCCTGGCATATCCCCTTCACCTTTTTATCCACCGTTGCTGTTTTAACCTTTATTCTTCCCGGTCAGAATATGCCTCTTTATAATATGGGAGTAAATCTTTTGTCGGGCGGTCTTATCCTCGGCGCTATATTTATGGCAACGGACTACACCACCTCTCCTATGACCCGTAAAGGTCAAGTGCTTTACGCTATCGGATGTGGTATTATAACGGTTATTATTCGTTATTACGGCGGCTATCCCGAGGGGGTAAGCTTTGCAATTCTTATTATGAACTGTGTTACTCCTTTGATAGATAAATATGTAAGACCTCGCAGATACGGTACCGGAGGAGGTGCTGTCAGTGCATAAGACTTCAATTTTACATCTTTCCTTTTCGCTGTTTATTATTACTTTTGTAGTTGCAGTTATGCTCTCAGTAGTCAATTATTTTACAGCACCTGTAATCAAAAATTCGGAAAGAAACATTATCAAAAATTCATTGGAAATTATATATGAAGGAGCCGATTTTGAAGAAATAGAAGTCACTCCCCAAAACCAAGCCAACGGAATTGTATCCGTTTATAAAGCAGAAGAGCTCGGCTATTGCTTAAACGTAGTTACAAACGGCTACGGCGGAGAGCTTAAGCTGTTAATAGGGATCAACCGCAATTTGTCTGTTGCGGGTGTAGAGGTAATTTCCAGCAACGAAACTCAGAATATTGGTTCAAAGGCTCTTGAAAAGAGCTATTTAGACAAATTTATTTCCCTTACATCTCCCTATAATGTCAACGCTGTTTCAGGTGCTACAATAACATCTAAAGCTGTTAAAGACTCTATTGAAATTGCCACAGCATCAGTAAAGGAGTTGATTGCAAATGAATAAACAAAAAAGCTCCCTTTTAAACGTCTTTACTGACGGATTGATTTATAAAAACCCTGTTTTTATTCAGCTTTTGGGAATGTGTCCTTCTCTTGCCGTTTCAACTTCTCTTAAGAATGCTTTCGGAATGGGACTTGCCGCTACTTTTGTTTTAATTGCTTCTAATTTTTTCATATCTCTTTTAAGAAAATTCATACCTCAAAAAATCAGAATTGCCGCATATATAGTAATAATTGCAGGCTTTGTTACCTGTGTTGATATGGTTTTAACTGCTTATTTGCCTGCTCTTTCTGAGTCTTTGGGTGTATTTATCCCTCTTATCGTTGTAAACTGTATAATTTTAGGACGTGCCGAAGCCTTTGCTTCTAAAAACAAGCCTCTTCCCTCTGTAATAGACGGTTTGGGAATGGGTCTTGGATTTACTCTTGCTCTTGCCGTTGTTTCTTTTTTCAGAGAGCTTTTGGGAAACGGAACTCTTTTCGATTTTTCCGTTTTAGGTTCAAGCTATCCTCCTATGCTCACTCTTACAATGCCCGTAGGTGGATTTTTAACCTTAGGTTTTGTTATTGCGGCTGTTCAATGGCTTACAGGACGTAAGGCAAAAACAAATAAAAAAAGTAAGGAGAAGATAAAATGATAGCTAAGCTTATTGCTATTTCACTTTCAGCAATCCTTATTGAAAATTTTATATTTGTTAAATTTATGGGCATCTGTCCTTTCTTGGGTGTTTCCAAAAAATTAAACACGGCAGTAGGTATGGGCTTTGCCGTAACCTTTGTTATCTCCATAGCCTCGTTTTTCACGTGGCTTGTCCATCATTTTATTTTAGTCCCTTTAAACCTTGTTTATCTTCAGACAATAGCGTTTATTTTAATTATTGCATCATTAGTTCAGTTTATTGAAATGTTTTTACAAAAGAAAATCCCTGCACTTTACAATGCATTGGGAATTTATCTTCCTCTTATTACAACAAACTGTGCAGTTTTAGGTGCTACAATTCTCAACATTGACAACAGCTATAATCTTTTAGAAGCTGTAGTTTACGGCTTTACAGCAGGATTAGGCTTTACACTTGCAATTGTTATTTTCGCAGGAATACGTGAGCGTTTGGAATATTGCGATATTCCAAAGCCTTTTAAGGAATTTCCTATTGCTCTTATAAGCGCTGCGCTTCTTGCTCTTTCATTTACCGGATTTTCCGGTCTTGAGCTTCCTTTTTAATCAATATTAGACTCACGTTTTAGTACTATTATGAGTCGGAAAGGCAATAGGTCTTATTATGGCTATTTTCTTATCAATATTAAAAGCAATTCTTGTACTTGGTACAATGGGTGCTGTTTTTGGAGCTTTACTTGCTGTTGCCGCTAATTTTTTCTCTGTTAAGCAGGATAAAAGGCTGCCTCTTGTGCAAGAGGCTCTTCCCGGTGT
This sequence comes from Oscillospiraceae bacterium, assembly GCA_015067255.1. Lineage (NCBI taxonomy): Bacteria > Bacillati > Bacillota > Clostridia > Eubacteriales > Oscillospiraceae > Oscillospiraceae bacterium. Next base: position 2,199 of record SVMS01000043.1, on the reverse strand, counting down.
AAACTGCGGCGGCTGTGGCTATACAGGCTGTGCTGCCTATGCAAAGGCAATAGTAAATGACGGTGCAAAAACAAATCTTTGTCCTGTCGGCGGCGTTAAGGTTGCTAAAGCAGTTGCAGAAATTATGGGTGTTGAAGCTGAAAACGTTGAGAAAAAAAGAGCCGTTGTTATGTGTAGCGGCAACAATTCCGTTGCTTCAACAAAATATGAATACTTAGGTGCTGACGATTGTGCTTCCGTTTCAAAGCTCGGCGGCGGAATTATGGAATGTCAGTATGGCTGTGTTGGTTTGGGCTCTTGTGTTAAAAAGTGTCCTGTCAATGCCATTGAATTAAAAGACAATCTTGCAGTTGTTGATTGCAATAAATGTATTGGCTGCGGTATATGTGTTGATGCTTGTCCCAAACACTTAATCAAGCTTGTTCCCTTTGACAGTGCAACGCGGGTTGCTTGTTCTTCTAAAGACAAAGGCGCAGATGTTCGCCAAGTATGCGAGATAGGCTGTATCGGTTGCGGTATTTGTGCAAAGAACTGTCCTTCCGATGCTATTGAGGTTTCTGACAATTTAGCAAAAATCAATCCTGAAAAATGTACCGGTTGCGGTATTTGCGAGGAAAAATGTCCCAAAAAGGTTATTGTTAAAAAGTAAGTTGATTTTAAAAAACAACTAAAGGAGGTTAGCTTTATATGGGTTATAAAAGGCCATATACAAGACGTCAAAGCCGGCGTATCCGCCGTTTCAGAAAAAGAACCGGTTCACTTATGTCTATAATTATTGTACTTATTGCCGCCTGCATTGTAGCTTTAGGCTTTTTCACCGCAAAAGGAGTTGCCTCTCTTTTTTCAAAAAGGCCGTCTTTACCCTCTACAGATACTTCTTCCCTTGTTTCAGATAAAAATTCTCAGAATTCCGATACTGCTGTAGTTGACAAAGAGCTTTTAGGTATATATCTTCCATATAATGCAATAGCAACCTCGGAAGCTCAAAGCTCTGCTTTATCCTTTATTAAAAGCAGTAAAATCAACTGTGTGGTAATTGACCTTAAAGCCGAAGACGGAGTTTTAAGATATCAAAGCTCTATTCAAGCTGTAATTAACAGCGGAATGCAAAATCAAGCTACCGTTGATATGCAGACTCTTTGCAAAAAGTTTAACGAAGCAGGAGTGCACGTCATAGGCAGAGTCGTTTGCTTTAAGGATAATCTTATGCCAAGGACAGACGTAGGCAGAGAAATGTCTGTAAAAGCCTCTGACGGCTCACGCCGTTGGGATATGTATAGCTGGCTAAATGCTTATAATTCTGTTGCCTGCCAATATTTATACGATATAATTAAAGAGGCTTGTTCCTTAGGCTTTGACGAGATATTGCTTGACGAGGTTAAATTCCCCGACTCTCAATTTCTTGCTCCCCTTCTCTATTACGGAGATGCTTCAACACTTCCTTCTAAAAATCAAGCATTGACTGATTTTATAAATGCTTCCTGTGACATTGTCCATAATGCTTCCTTGAAAATTTCTTTAAACGTTCCTGTAAATGCCGCATATGCTGATATAGGAAATGAAATTTCAGGACAAAGCTTTGATTATTCACAGCTGAAAATAGATTATCTTTGCCCTAATTTCAGAACAGATTATCTGAGTCAGCTTTCTGATTATTCTGTAGTTTCTCAAGAAATTGTTATAAACGCTGAGAAAAATATAGCGGATGCTTTAAAAGCCTTTGGTAAAGCAACATCCGATAAAGTTTCACAGCAAAATTCAAAAATTATTTTAAGACCTTGGCTGAGAGATTATAACAGTAATACTGCTTCATATACACACGAACAAATCCAGCAGCAAATTTCAGCTTTAAAAGAAACAGGCTATAAAAATATGGTTTTCTTTAATACCGAGGGTATTTACAATCAAACTGCATATAATTAAACGATAAAAAAAACAGTACTGTTTTTCAAAAACGGTACTGTTTTTTATTTACTGTATTTCTAACCACTGCTCATAAAGCTCATCTAACAAAGCTCTCAGCTGGTCTGTTTTAGTGCATATCTCATTTAATCTGACATAATCAGCAGAAACCTCAGGGTCTTTAAGCTGTTCTTCAAGCTCTGAAAGCTGTTGCTCTGTCTGTTTTATCTGTGTTTCTGTTTTCTTTAATAAATCCCTGTGAGATGCCGCTTCTCTTCTCTGCTGTTTTTTCTGCTT
>SVMS01000042.1 GCA_015067255.1 Oscillospiraceae bacterium | reverse complement strand
TATCATTGTCCCTGACACGTTTCATTGCCGTATCCGTAGCAATCGGATATTTCAGAATAGTTCGGAATCGCTACCCACCTTGCTTTCCGTGATAACCCATAAGGGCAGGTGGTTCTTGGCGTACTTTCATTCGGCTGAGTTTTCTACTCCGTTCAGGAATGTACTTGTTGAATGTATATTCAGTTGTCAAGGTGCTTGGACAAACTGAACATTTCAACTTGCCCTCAAGGAGTAGGCAGTGAGAAGGGCAAAAATATGCACGTTTCAAAAAATTTTTTTGAAAAAAATAAAAAAAGTCCATTCAAGACGAATGGACTACAAATAAAAAAAGCTCTAACCCCTACAAAAAGTAAGGATTAGAGCCAAAAAAGAAACGCCCACACTATCTTTCGATAATGTGGGCGAATACTATTAAAATGTAGCGTTATTTAAGCTAACTTTTGATTAGCGCTTTTCGCTAATAGCAGCCTGTGCAGCAGCAAGGCGAGCTATCGGTACTCTGAAGGGAGAGCAGGATACATAGTCAAGGCCAATCTTGTGGCAGAATTCAACGGAAACGGGGTCTCCGCCGTGCTCACCACAGATACCGCAGTGGATTGAAGGACGAGTCTTCTTACCAAGGGTAACAGCCATATCCATAAGCTTACCAACACCTGTCTGGTCAAGCTTTGCGAAGGGATCGTTTTCGTAAATCTTGTTGTCATAGTAAGCGGAGAGGAATTTACCTGCATCGTCACGGCTGAAGCCGAAGGTCATCTGAGTAAGGTCGTTTGTACCGAAGCAGAAGAACTCAGCTTCCTTAGCAATTTCATCAGCAGTAAGACATGCACGGGGAATTTCCATCATAGTACCAACCTCGTACTTAAGCTCTACACCTGCAGCAGCGATTTCTTTATTAGCAGTTTCAACAACAACGTTCTTAACGAACTTCATTTCTTTAACTTCACCGGTTAAAGGAATCATAATTTCGGGAACGATTGTCCAATCGGGATGAGCCTTCTTAACGTTGATAGCTGCACGGATAACAGCAGAAGTCTGCATCTTTGCAATTTCAGGATATGTTACTGCAAGACGGCAGCCACGGTGACCCATCATGGGGTTGAACTCGTGGAGAGAAGAAATAAGATTCTTGATATCATGAACGGTTTTACCCTGAGCATCAGCAAGAGCCTTGATGTCAGCTTCTTCAGTGGGAACGAACTCATGAAGAGGAGGATCGAGGAAACGGATGCAAACGGGGTTACCTTCAAGTGCTTCATAAAGCTTTTCAAAGTCGCTCTGCTGATAAGGAAGAATCTTAGCAAGAGCAGCTTCACGAGCTTCAACAGTGTCAGAGCAAATCATTTCACGGAAAGCAGCAATTCTTTCAGCTTCGAAGAACATATGCTCTGTACGGCAAAGACCGATACCTTCAGCGCCGAGCTCTCTTGCTTTCTTAGCGTCAGCAGGAGTATCAGCATTGGTACGAACCTTAAGGGTTCTGAACTCATCAGCCCAAGCCATAATTCTGCCGAATTCACCTGCGATTTCAGCATCAACTGTGGGGATGATGCCATCGTAGATGTTACCGGTAGAACCGTCAATAGAAATATAGTCGCCCTCATTGTAGGTCTTGCCTGCAAGAGTGAACTTTTTGTTTTCTTCATCCATAATGATTTCGCCGCAACCGGATACACAGCAAGTACCCATACCACGAGCAACAACGGCTGCGTGAGAGGTCATACCGCCACGAACGGTAAGAATACCCTGAGAAGCCTTCATACCTGTAATATCTTCAGGAGAGGTTTCAAGACGAACAAGGATAACCTTTTCGCCACGGTTGTTCCAGTTTTCAGCATCTTCAGCTGTGAAAACAACTTTACCGCAAGCAGCACCGGGGGAAGCACCAAGTCCTTTACCTGCAGGAACAGAAGCCTTAAGAGCTTTCTGGTCAAACTGGGGATGGAGAAGAGTATCAAGGTTACGGGGGTCAATCATAGCAACTGCTTGCTTTTTATCAATCATACCCTCGTCAACGAGATCACAAGCGATTTTTAAAGCTGCCTTAGCAGTACGCTTGCCGTTACGGGTCTGAAGCATATATAGTTTGCCGTCTTCAACGGTAAATTCCATATCCTGCATATCACGGTAATGGTCTTCAAGAATAGCGCAAACCTTGTTGAATTCTTCAAATGCTTCAGGGAACTTTTTAGCCATTTCAGCGATGGGCATAGGAGTACGAACGCCGGCAACAACGTCTTCACCTTGTGCGTTTGTAAGGAACTCGCCCATAAGACCGGGTTCGCCTGTAGCAGGGTCACGGGTAAATGCAACACCTGTACCACAGTTGTCACCCATGTTACCGAATGCCATCATCTGAACGTTAACAGCGGTACCCCAGGAATAAGGAATATCGTTGTCACGACGGTAAACGTTTGCACGGGGGTTATCCCATGAACGGAAAACAGCTTCAATAGCGCCCATAAGTTGCTCTTTGGGATCGCAGGGGAAGTCGCTGCCGATTTTAGATTTGTATTCAGCCTTAAACTGATTTGCAAGCTCCTTAAGGTCTTCAGCAGTAAGGTCAACGTCCTGAGTTACGCCTTTTTCTTCCTTCATTTTGTCGATAAGCTCTTCAAAATATTTCTTACCAACTTCCATAACAACGTCAGAATACATCTGGATAAAACGACGATAGCAGTCGTAAGCCCAACGTGCATTACCTGACTTTGCAGCCATAGTTTCAACAACGTCTTCATTAAGACCAAGGTTAAGAATGGTGTCCATCATACCGGGCATGGATGCACGCGCACCGGAACGAACGGAAACGAGAAGGGGATTTTCCTTATCGCCGAATTTCTTGCCGGTAATGCCTTCCATTTTGTCGATGTACTCCATGATCTGTGCCTGGATTTCATCATTGATTTTTCTGCCATCCTCATAATACTGAGTGCAGGCTTCGGTGGAAACGGTAAAACCTTGAGGAACAGGAAGACCGATTTTGGTCATTTCTGCAAGGTTAGCGCCTTTACCGCCGAGAAGCTCACGCATAGAAGCGTCGCCCTCTGAGAACAGATAAACATACTTGTGACTCATTTTTTAAACCTCCATAAAATATATAATTAATCGAAAAATCGACTAAGAGCTTTTTTCACTCAAAATCAATTTTAACATAAAATAATGAAAAAAAGAAGATGTTTTTTAAAAAAATATATTTTTTCATATATTTAAACTAAAAAAGTAATAAAAATCAATCTATTTTAAATGAGTTGAACAATCAAATTTTGGTAATAAATTAAGCTTTTTAAAAAAGTGTTAAAAATCTAAGAATATTACACTGAGAGTATTGACAAAAAAATGACATTTGATACAATGTTAGTTAACTAACAAAACATTGTAAGGGAGAGGATATATTGCACAATAAAGCTGTGGGAAAAGAAGTAAAATGTCTTTCAAACCTTATAAAAAGAAAGCTTGACAGCTCAGTATACGGCAAAAAGCTTGAAAATCTTACAGGCACTCACGGGTGGGTTTTAAGGTATCTTATTGAGCGTGAAGAGATAGATGTTTTTCAAAAGGATCTTGAAAAAGAATTTTCTATAAGAAGGTCCACTGCCACATCTATTTTAAAGCGTATGGAAGAAAACGGACTTATAGTCAGAGAGTCTGTTGATTACGATGCAAGACTTAAAAAGCTTAAGCTTACTCCTAAAGCCTATGAAATTCATACGGGTATTGTCAATGAAATTAAAAATTTGGAAAACGTATTAAAAAAAGATATATCTCAGCAAGAGCTGGAAACATTTTTTTCTGTTATAGATAAAATTAAGAAAAACATACTTTGATGAAGGGGAAAACATATGATTAAGAGGCTGATAAAATCAATAAGGGAATATAAGACGGCATCAATACTTTCGCCGATCTTTGTAAGCCTTGAGGTGCTTATGGAGGTAATTATTCCGTTTTTAATGGCAAGTCTTATTGACTCCGGTATAGAAAAAGGAGATTTCAATTATATATTGAAAATAGGCGGTATTCTTGCAGTTATGTGTATTATTTCGCTGGCGTTCGGCGCATTGTCTGGAAAATATGCCGCTTATGCAAGCGCAGGCTTTGCCAAAAATCTGAGAAAAGATATGTACTATAACGTGCAAAATTTTTCTTTTTCAAGTATTGATAAATACTCCACAGCAAGTATTATAACAAGACTTACTACCGACGTTACAAATGTTCAGAATGCATATCAGATGATTATAAGGGTTGCTGTAAGGTCGCCTGTTATGTTTATATTTTCTATGATAATGGCATTCAGAATAAGCTCTAAGCTTTCCCTTGTGTTTTTAGGAGTAACTCCTTTTCTTGCGGTAGGCCTTTATCTTATTATTAAAAATGCGCACCCGATTTTTGAAAAGGTGTTTAAGACTTACGATAAATTAAATGTAGTAGTTCAGGAAAATTTAAGAGGCATAAGAGTAGTAAAATCCTTTGTGCGAGAGGACTATGAGGAAAAGAAATTCAAAAACGTTTCAGAGGAAATATATAAGCTTTTTTCAAAGGCTGAAAAGCTTATTGCCTATAACTCTCCGCTTATGCAGATTTGCGTATATTCCTGTATGCTTTTAATATGCTGGCTCGGCGCAAAAATGATTGTAAATTCTCAAATGACAACGGGACAGCTTATGAGTCTTATAACCTATACAATGCAAATTCTTATGAGTCTTATGATGTTTTCGATGTTCTTTGTAATGATTATTATTTCAAAGGCTTCGGCAGAGAGAATTGTGGAAATTCTCGATGAAAAAAGCGATATTACAAATCCCGAAAATCCTGTTGAAAAAGTCGAAAACGGAGATATCTGCTTCAAAAATGTAAGCTTCAGCTATTCAAAAAGCAAAGAAAAGCTTTGCCTTAAAAACATAAATCTTGAAATAAAGTCGGGAGAAACCGTAGGAATTATAGGTGGTACCGGAAGCTCTAAAACAAGCCTTGTTCAGCTTATTCCAAGACTTTACGATGTTTTTGAGGGCGAGGTTTTGGTAGGCGGAACAGATGTCAGAAAATATGACATTGAAGCTCTCAGAAACGAAGTTGCTATGGTACTTCAGAAAAACGTGCTTTTCTCAGGCACCATAAAAGAAAATTTGCGCTGGGGAAATGAAAACGCCACAGACGAGCAAATCAAAAAGGCGTGTCAGCTTGCTCAGGCAGACGAATTTATAGAAAGCTTCCCCGACAAATATGACACGTATATAGAACAGGGCGGTACAAACGTTTCGGGTGGACAAAAACAGCGTCTTTGTATAGCCAGAGCTCTTTTGAAAAAGCCTAAAATTCTTATTCTGGACGACTCTACAAGTGCTGTCGACACCAAAACAGATGCGCTTATTCAAAAAGCCTTTGAGCAGGAGATACCCGACACTACAAAAATTATTATAGCTCAGAGAATTTCCTCAGTGGAAAAGGCTGATAAAATAATAGTAATAGAAAACGGAAAAATAGATGCTGTAGGAACACATCAACAGCTTTTAGAGGCAAATGAAATATACAAAGAGGTATACAATTCACAGTTGAAAGGAGGAAGCTTAAATGCAAGGTAGAGGAATGGGCGGAGGAAGAAGACCTACAGCGCCTCCCGCAAGCTTTAAAAAAGCTGATTTGGCAACACTTAAAAGGCTTCTTTCTTATCTTAAAGAGTATAAGCTTCTTTTTGTGATTGTGCTTTTATGTATAATTTTAAGCTCTGTTGCCGGTGTAGCAGGCTCTATGTTTTTGCAGGTTCTGATTGACGATTATATCAAACCCTTGCTTCTTTCGGCAAACCCCGTATTCACAGACTTGTTGAGAGCTATTTTAATAATGGGCTTTATCTATTTGATAGGCCTTGTTTCCACCTTCTTATTCAATAGAATTATGGTAACTATCTCTCAGGGTGTTCTCAAAAAAATCCGTGACGAAATGTTTACCCATATGCAAAAGCTGCCTATCAAATATTTTGATACTCATACTCACGGGGATATAATGAGCCATTACACCAACGATACAGATACCCTGCGTCAATTGATAGGACAGGGCTTACCCCATACATTTTCTTCAATTATCACCATTGTATCGGTGTTTATTGCTATGCTTTTTACAAGCGTATGGCTTACAGGCTGTATTTTGATATTCGTATTTTTAATGATGCAGGTTGCAGGATTTGTAGGTGGTAGAAGCGCAAAGTTTTTTGTTAAACAGCAAAAGTCAATAGGTGATATCAACGGATATATAGAAGAAATGATAAACGGTCAAAAGGTTGTAAAGGTTTTTTGCTACGAGGAAAAATCAAAAGAAATCTTTGACAAGAAAAATGAAGAGCTTTGCTATAATGCAACTCAGGCAAATAAATTTGCAAATATCTTTATGCCTATTATGGGTAATTTAGGACATTTGCAGTATATACTCCTTGCCATTGTAGGCGGTATTTTGTCAATAAACGGAATAGGCGGACTTACTTTAGGAGGAATAGCGGCATTTTTACAGCTTAGCAAAAGCTTTTCTATGCCTATAAACCAAGTGTCTCAGCAGATAAATGCTATTGTTATGGCATTGGCAGGTGCAAAAAGAATATTTGCTCTTATGGACGAAGAAATTGAAAAGGACGAGGGCTACGTAACACTTGTAAATGCACAGCTTAAAGATGGAGAGATTGTAGAAAGTCAAAGCAGAACGGGAATATGGGCTTGGAAGCATCCCCATTCCGACGGAAGCGTAACCTATACAAAGCTTGACGGTGATGTCAGATTTTTCGATGTAGACTTTGGATATACCGAAGAAAAAACAGTGCTTCACAATATTTCGCTTTTTGCTGAGCCGGGACAAAAGGTAGCCTTTGTAGGAGCAACGGGCGCAGGAAAAACAACAATAACAAACCTTATAAACCGTTTTTACGATTTGGCAGACGGCAAAATAAGATACGACGGAATAAATATAAATAAAATAAAGAAAAGTGATTTGCGCAGGTCTTTGGGAATGGTTTTGCAGGAAACAAATCTTTTCACAGGTACAGTAATGGAGAATATCCGTTACGGACGTCCCGACGCTACAGACGAAGAATGTATTGAAGCGGCAAAAAGAGCAAATGCACACGATTTTATACAGATGCTTCCCGAAGGCTATAATACAATGCTTAAGGGCGACGGCTCGGGACTTTCACAGGGACAAAGACAGCTTTTATCTATCGCAAGAACAGCGGTACTCAATCCGCCTGTTATGATACTTGACGAAGCAACCTCAAGCATTGACACAAGAACAGAGGCAATAGTTCAAAAGGGTATGGACAGTCTTATGCACGGCAGAACGGTATTTGTAATTGCTCACAGACTTTCAACGGTACAAAATTCCGACGTTATTATGGTTCTTGATATGGGACATATAATTGAGCGGGGAAGCCACGAAATGCTTATAGCGGAAAAAGGTAAATACTATCAGCTTTATTCGGGAGCCTTTGAATTGGAATAATCTTTTTAAAATGAAGAAAAACAGCGATTTGTGAACAATAGCTAAAAAATCAAAAGAAATGTATACTAAATTCATAACGGAAAATGACATTTTTTTAACAAATGCTACTTGTATAATTTGGAATTTTAGTATAAAATAATATCAAATAAGTTATTTGGAGGATTAATAAAATGAGTGTAAAAGTTGCTATTAACGGTTTTGGCCGTATCGGCCGTCTTGCTTTCAGACAAATGTTTGGAGCAGAGGGTTATGAAGTTGTTGCTATAAATGACCTTACAAGCCCTAAAATGCTTGCTCATCTTTTAAAGTATGACACAGCACAAGGACGTTATGACGGTCACACAGTTGAGTCTGATGAGACTTCTATCACAGTTGATGGAAAGAAAATTGAAATCCTTGCAGAGAAAGACCCTGCAAATCTTCCTTGGGGAAAAATCGGTGTAGACGTTGTTCTTGAGTGCACAGGTTTCTTTACATCTAAGGAAAAGGCTTCTGCTCATATCACAGCAGGCGCTAAGAAAGTAGTTATTTCTGCTCCTGCAGGAAATGACCTTCCCACAATCGTTTACAGCGTTAACGAGAAAACTCTTAAGGCTGATGACAAAATTATTTCTGCAGCATCCTGCACAACAAACTGCTTAGCTCCTATGGCAGCAGCTCTTAACAGCTATGCTCCCATTCAGAGCGGTATTATGTCTACAATTCACGCTTACACAGGCGACCAGATGGTTCTTGACGGTCCTCACAGAAAGGGCGACCTCAGAAGAGCACGTGCTGCTGCAGCAAACATTGTTCCTAACTCCACAGGTGCTGCTAAAGCTATCGGCCTTGTTATCCCTGAGCTTAACGGTAAGCTTATCGGTTCTGCACAGAGAGTTCCTGTTCCCACAGGTTCAACAACAATTCTTGTTGCTGTTGTTAAGGGCGAAAACGTAACTAAAGAAGGCATCAACGCTGCTATGAAGGCTGCTTCTTCAGATTCCTTCGGATATACAGAGGAAGAGCTTGTTTCCTCCGATATCATCGGTATTAGATACGGTTCACTTTTTGATGCTACACAGACAATGGTTACTTCTATCGGCGACGGTCTTTATCAGGTACAGGTAGTTGCTTGGTATGACAACGAGAATTCTTACACAAGCCAGATGGTAAGAACAATCAAATATTTCGCTGAAATATAATCTACTGAGTTTTTAAATCGCACCGCAGTTTTTGAACTGCGGTGCTTTTTTGATATTATCGGTTATTTTTTAGTTTAAGATAAGAGATATGCATTATCAAAGATGCTGTTTATAAAGCATTAATGCTATTGTAATAAGTCGTTTTTGTGAAATTTCTTGCAAAACAATAAGAACTGTGATACAATACCTGTGTCACACAAAATTTAATCAATGAGCAATGTGAGAGAACTCTCTATTTTTATAGAGGGGTTTATTCTTATGCTTATTCGTCAATAATGAATTTGGTAAAAATGCAAATTCCACTTGGCGAATGAGTAGAGTTTTCTCTATGCTTGTTAAGTTTTGTGTGACAACAATCGGGGTTTGCGTTTTTCGGTGTGTGCAGCTTCGGTTGTACACACTTTTTTATTTAGGAGGAAGAAAAAATGAAGAAAGGTATTGCATTACTCCTCATTTTGTCTATGCTATTTGCCTTGACAGCTTGCGGAAGAGATAATGAAAGCACTGAAAGTATGGGGACAATAACGGATATCACAGAAAGCTCCGGTAATTCCACAGACGGAGAGCAGGACGGTATACAGAGTACAACAGTTGAAGACACTACCCAAACAAGCGAATCCACTGGAACAGAGGCGCTTCATACCCACAGCTATAATTCCAAAGTGACCACCTCTGCTACTTGTAATACAGATGGAGTAAAGACCTTCACTTGCTCTTGCGGTGATACTTATACCGAGAAAATTGCTGCGGCGGGACATACTTGGAGCAATTGGAAGGTCGAAAATCGCGCTCTTGTTGGTAGAGTCGGAACAGAAAAACGTACTTGCTCCGTCTGTTCTGTATCCGAGACGAAGAACAGCACCGCTAATGATATTACTAACTCGTTCTTTGATTGGGCGTTGGTAACGATCATTATGAATAACTATGGCGATATAAACGCAAGCTCCTTGCTTGAGTATGCTCTTTGTACATTTGACGAATATATAGACAAGCCTGTAGCATCTGCTACCGTATTTGCCGCTTTGTCCGAGCGATTTAATATTGATTTTAATGACACCCTGAAAAATGAGATGAAAGAGATAGGGGAATGGCGCTATGGCTATAATAAAGAAAACGACACATTTACCTTTTATGTTTACGGATTGGATCCGGGTAAGTTCAAGCTTTTAGGATATGTTTATAACGGCGGCAGTAAGTACACAACTTATTATTCCTTTACACCGCACGGAATTGACACTACATTAAATTTTGCAGTAGAGCTGGAGTACAAAAAACTGAATGGAAAACCGAACAAATATTTGAGCATTGGACAGGCAAATAAGCTTCCCGATAATATGATTAAATGTCCTGTTAACGAGTGATTTTGTTATAATTAATTACATAATTTTTATATTTGGAGGAAAAGAAAATGAAAAAATTTCTAACACTGACAATCGCCCTGCTTATGTTGCTATTACTGGTTGCTTGCGGAAACGAAACAACACAAGATAAAGCTGACGGAGGCAATCAATCACAAGCGCAAATGAATAACGGAGAGGATAGCTCATCGCAAGGGGATACAGTTGATTCTCCTTATCAAGTTACAAAGGAACAATGGGAAACGGCATTTGAATACGGAGAAGACGGAGAAAAGCTGCTTGAAAGATTAAGCAACCATACCTGCAACAGAGTTACCGATAACGGTATAGAATCTATTTATAAGCAGGTTCCGGAAGAGAATCTATACTATGAAAACAATATATCTTACGAAAGAGAATACTATTATTTCCGTAAAGACGATAAGGTCGATGTATATGCTTGTGACAGTAATACAGGCTGTATTATGTTCCCTGATGACGACTGGGAGGGCCAAAAGTTGAATGCAACTGACAACTTGAAATATGACATAAGCTATTTTGCACTTGCGTATGATTATGATAATGTAACCTTTTCAGAAGAAGAAAAAGCTTACATATATAACCAATCAAACGCTGAAATTAAGATTTATTTTGAAAACGGTAAATTGGTTCGCCTGTATTTAATAGACTCTCGAGGTGGAAGCAGTGATTACACTCAGATTGGCACAACCAAGATAAGCTTGCCTACAGAATACGAGGTTAGAAATTAGAAAATCAAGCTTGCAAAATTCTATGATACAAGTATAGATTTTATTGCAGGTGTTATAGATAATGGCATATAAATAATTTTTGCGCCGCAGTTTTTGAACTGCGGTGCTTTTTTAAAATATTATATAATACTTTCAATATCAAAATTTCCTAAATTGATTACTTGCTTTTTCTTTCGTATAGCCTCTTCGACATTTTTATATGCATTGGAAAACGGTACATTTAAATAAGTAATCATAAAAGAGTTTCTTAGTCTAATAGCATAAGGTAAAGGGGTTTTAGTTAATTCATCAGGAAAAATGGTTTTTTCAAGGTCGTAATATTGGTTGCTTGGGGTTCGGTTTAAATAAGCTAAAACTACATTTATATCTATTTCATATTTTTTCTCAAGTTCACAAAGTGTTTCATATACCAACTTATCAAATCCACCCTGTGTACCAACATAAAATTTGTTAACACCTTTATTTGTAATGAGTTTTTCTATTTCATATAAAAGACGCCCCTTGATTTCTTTCGGACAATTTTTATGTCCTATAAAACTACAGCTTTGCATAATATATTCACCCTTTCACAAACCATTTAAGGGAATTTCCCTTAAAAGTCAATAAGGCATATTCCCTTAAGGCATAATTTAGCTATGGAGGGATTATGATGTTTAAGAGATTAAGGGATATGCGAGAGGATAGGGATTTAACACAGGCACAAATGGCTGAAATTTTAAAAATTCACCAAACAACATATTCTGATTATGAGCTGGGAAATTTAAATGTTCCTATTGATATTTTCATAAAGCTTGCAAAATTCTATGATACAAGTATAGATTTTCTTGCAGGTGTTACAGATAATCCAAAGGCCTATAAATAATTTTTGTGCCGCAGTTTTTGAACTGCGGTGCTTTTTTGAAAAGTTGCATTTTTTTTGGAAATATGGTATAATATTTTATAATTGAATTATAAGAAAATCGCAAGGCGATTTTCAACCATAATTATTCATTATTAATTAATGATAATCAATGCCAGAAATGAGGTAGCGTATATGAAATGTCCTTTTTGCGGATATAATGAAAGCAAGGTTATAGATTCCCGTCCCACAGATGAATGGGAAAAAATAAGGCGCAGAAGAGAGTGCCTTAAATGTACCGGAAGATTTACAACATATGAAATGATAGAGAGTGTGCCGATAGTAGTTATAAAGAAGGACAAAACCCGTCAAAGCTTCGATTCGGGCAAGCTTTTAAGGGGTCTTGTAAAAGCCTGCGAAAAAAGACCTGTTGCTTTGTCAACTCTTGAAAACGCTGTTGAAGAAATAAGGCAGACAATTTGCAACTCTCTTGAGGGTGAGGTAACCACCGAAAAAATAGGAGAGCTTGCTATGGAAAAGCTCAAAGAGATTGACCAGGTTGCCTACGTGCGTTTTGCATCGGTTTACCGTGAGTTTAAGGATATCAATACCTTTATGGATGAGCTTTATAAGCTTTTGGGTGAACGGAAAAAGTAATATGATTAAGCTATTGATTAAATTATTTATTAAAGATAGTGAGAGCGAAAGCGTAAAAAGGGAAAAATACGGTGTTTTAGGCGGAACTTTGGGAATAATCTGCAATCTTTTGCTGTTTTGTCTTAAGCTGACAATAGGCGCATTTATGAAAAGTATAGCAGTAATTTCCGATGCTTTTAACAATCTTTCGGACTGTGGCTCTTCGGTTATTTCGATAATAGGGGCAAAAATGAGTAACCGCCGTCCCGATAAAGAGCATCCCTTCGGGCACGGAAGAATTGAATATATTTCTTCTATGCTTGTTTCTTTTATTATTATTCTTGTTGGCGTTGAGCTTTTAAAAACATCCTTTGATAAAATAATCAATCCGCAAGCAGTGGATTTTAATATTATAGCAGTTATATTTTTAGCCTTCTCTGTTTTAATAAAGCTTTGGATGTTTTCATATAATCGCTTTATGGGTAAGAAAATAAATTCCGAAATGCTTAAGGCAGCGGCGGCAGACAGTCTTAATGATGCTATATCAACAAGTGCAGTTGTCATATCCACCGTTGCAGGCTATTTTTTGAATTGGAAAATAGACGGAATTATAGGTCTTGCGGTATCAATACTTATTATAATTTCGGGAATAAAAATAGCTAAGGAAACAATAAGCATTCTTTTGGGTCAGCCTCCTGAAAAGGAAACTGTTGAAAGCCTGCATACGCTGATAAAACAAAATCCCAATATCGTTGGAATACACGATTTGATAGTTCATAATTACGGACCGGGAAGAATTTTTGCTTCTGTGCACGCAGAGGTGCCTGATAACTGTGATGTTATAAAAATGCACGAGGAAATAGATAAACTGGAAAGCAATATTTTAGCTGAAACAGGAATAGAAGCCGTAATTCATATGGACCCGATTTCTGTAAACTGTGAACGCTGTGAAAGCTTCAAAAAAATGGTGCTTGAGCTTCTCAGCTTACAAAACGAAAGCTTTTCAATACACGACTTTCGAATAACTGACGGAGAAAATCGCATAAACTTAATTTTTGACTTGGTTGTAAGCTGTGATATGCCTCAAAAAAAGCGTGAAGAAATAGTGGAAACCTTTGAAAAAGACCTTTATAAAAAAGACCCGAGATGCCGTGCGGTAATCAAAGTAGAAAATAATTTTATATGATAAACAGGGCTGTAAAAAACGTTCGTTTTTTACAGCCTTTTCTATGCTATTTTATCGGCTATATATTTGAATACAGGTCCTGCGCTTCTTGCTCCCGAAACTGCTTTTTCAACTAAAACAGCAACAGCGTATTTAGGGCTTTCGGCAGGGAAAAAGCCTGCAATCCAGCCGTTTAAATTTTCGGGATTTCCTGTCTGAGCAGTTGCGGTTTTAACTCCTGCGCCGCCGCTGTCGGGCTTTGCTCTTGCACCTGAGCCGTATTCAACGGTATTTATCATAAGCTGTTGTATTGTTTTAGAAGTATTTTTTGAAATGATTCTTTTACCTTCCTTTTGAGGCTCAGCTGAAAACTGTCCCTTTT
>SVMS01000041.1 GCA_015067255.1 Oscillospiraceae bacterium | reverse complement strand
AATTAAGGTGTGCCTGGCACATTTTATATTCGTCGGCTTTGCCGACACCGCAACTATTAACTATTCACTCGCAAGGGGTCTCCTTGCGGTATCGTGATGTTAGTATTTGTTATTAAAAGAAATTTATACTGCCGCAATTTACTTTTTAGAGCTGTTGTGATATAATAAATTAAAGGCGGTGATTTTGTGGAAGGTATATTTCTTCGCAAAAAATTCAATGTTTGGTTATTTCTTTTGTTTTTATGTGGTTTGGCATTTATAGGAATGTACATATTCTTGAATATCGTTGATCCGGAAGCAACTAGCGAATTACTCACTTTTTTAATTGCAGGCATTATGATATGCTTGGTTGTAATTCCGTCTTGGCTACTGAATCTTGGTGCGTATATACACATTGATGAAACTTCAATCAAAGCAAAATACCATTGGTTCGGTAAAATTGATTGCAAGCTTTCCGATGTGACTTTTGCCGTAGCACGAGCTAATACCTTAATCATTCAATTAAAAGACGGTAAAACGCATACCATAATGGGTATCGAAAATTCTTGGCCGCTTTGCTCTGTTATTCGCCGTAATATGAGTTTTGATGTGACAGAACAACCGGAAACGCTAACCGAAAAGTTAAACAGCTTAAAAGCAACCAAAAAGAAAGGGCTTATATATGTTTGTTCCGGTGTTGCTTTAATGTTTATCATTATCTTTATCACAGTTTTTTTGACCGGCGAAAGAGAAATGCACGAATTCAGCAACATTGATTGGACAATATTCGCCATTATGGGTGTAATAGAAATTGCAACAGTTATTGCCACCTTCTATTTTGCAGGGAAGACAGGAAAGAATAATGTTCCTATAGAAAAATTGCAATACACCATTCAAAGAAGAATCGTTGAAACACAACCATTATTACCGGGATTTGTTATAGCAGTTTTTGCCGATGAAAATTACACAGTACGTATTACCTTGTTTGGATATCCAAATCAAACATCAGTTTACTATACCGTACAAGAAATTGCTTCTGACTATACCTTCTTTAAATCTTATGAATCTGAAATGTTTGAAAATATTGAACAGCTTCAAGGTGGTTTTGAAGCATTGATTGACATAACGGAAAAAGTGTTACATTAACTAAAAAAGCGAGGTGATTACCTCGCTTTTTTAGGTATCGCTGTCCATTGATGTCAATGCTTCTGTGCCGTACTCTGCGTAATAAATAACCTATGGTTTTTCTTTTTTGTGTATGGTATAATGATTGTTGTTTGTCGAAACGCTTAAATGCGTTTTGATAAGCCGATTTCATCGGCTTTGTGCAATTAAAATTTTTAAATTTTAATTGCACACGACACTCATTGCAATGGTTATTGTCAAATTTTCTTCGAAAATTTGTTTCCAAATCATTGATTTGGCGTCGAAAAAGTATTTTTATTTACTTTTTCGACTAACTATAACCATTATAATATTGAGCAGGAGTGATAGTTTATGCTTAACAAGCTGTATACTTCCCAGGGCGAAGCGCTCACAGGCACACCTTGGGAGCTTTATCCCAGACCTCAGCTGCGCCGTGAAAGCTATATTAACCTTAACGGCATCTGGACGCTTAGCGTGGAGGGACAGGAAGAACCCTTGTCCATTCGGGTACCGTTTTGCCCCGAAAGTCTGCTTTCCGGAGTAAACCGACATTTCCCCGAGGGCAGTATTCTTTCTTACCGTCGAAATTTCAGACTGCCTGAAGGCTTTAACAAAGGCAGAGTCCTTCTGCACATCGGCGCAGCCGATCAGATTGCAGAAGTTTATATAAACAAGAAATTTGTTGGCTGTCACGAAGGCGGCTACACCGCCTTTACTTTGGATATTACTGATGCATTGGAAGAAGAAAATCTGTTAGAGATTTGCTGTACCGATGATTTGCGTGACCTTTCTATGCCCTACGGCAAGCAGACACTACGCCGAGGCGGAATGTGGTACACACCTGTTTCAGGTATCTGGCAGAGTGTGTGGTTGGAGAGCGTGCCGATACGATATATTGAGGATATGCGGATTGAAAACCGTGGCTACAGTGTCCATATCTCCATATATCCTGCCCTGAACGGTAAGGTGCAGGTGGAGGGCTTGGGCGAATATCCTTTGGAAAATGGCAGAGCGGTAATTGAACCGAAAAATCCACAGCTTTGGAGTCCCGAAAATCCCTATCTCTATTCCTTTAAGGTTGTTACGGAAGAGGATACGGTGGACTCCTACTTTGCAATTCGCTTCATTGATACCAAGGTAGTGGACGGCATTCCCCGTCTTTGCCTTAACGGCAAGCCATATTTCTTTCACGGCCTTTTAGACCAAGGCTATTGGCCTGACGGCATTTATACCCCTGCCTCTCCTGAATGTTATGTCCAAGACATAATAGCTATGAAAAGGCTTGGCTTCAACACCTTGCGCAAGCATATCAAGGTGGAGGCGGAGGAGTTTTACTACCAATGCGACAGGCTGGGTATGATAGTCTTTCAGGATATGGTGAACAACAGCGATTACAGCTTTATTCGGGACACCGCCATACCTACAGTAAGAATTCAGAAATTACGTGATAAGCATATGCACAAAGACGCTAAAAGCAGAGAGCGTTTTCTGCAGTGTATGGAACAGACTGTGGCACAGCTTCGCAACCACCCCTGTATTCTCTATTGGACTGTATTCAACGAAGGTTGGGGACAGTTTGACAGCGACAATGTCTACCAAAAGCTACGAACGCTGGACGATACCCGAATTATCGACACCACATCAGGCTGGTTTAGACGAAAATGCAGTGACGTGGAAAGTCTTCACATTTATTTTGGCCCTTGGAATCAGATTCGCCCCGCCAAAAAACCGTTGATACTCAGTGAGTTCGGCGGCTACGCCTATGCAGTAGAGGGACATCTTTTCAATCCCGATAACGCTTACGGCTACAAAACCTGCGCTAATCGGGAACAGTTCCAAAGCCAAATGCTGACTCTGTACCAAAGCAAAGTGCTGCCCGCTATCAAAAAAGGTCTTTGCGGCGCCATATGCACCCAAGTCAGCGATGTAGAGGACGAAATCAACGGCTTTTTAACCTATGACCGTAAGGTCTGCAAGGCCGACGAAAAAGCAATGACAGCCCTCGCCGCCCAGCTTCAAGCACAGCTCACAGAAGAGTGTAAATAAAAAAGCGAGGTGAAATTCACCTCGCTTTTATTTTAGAAAGCTTCGTCTTTTGTTTCAAAGAACATAGGGGGATTTTCTTTGTTGTAGGTAACAAGGCTTACAACAATTATTAACAGGGCACTAACCAAAAGGCCGGGAATAACCGCTGAAATTCCAAAGGGAGTGCCAAGAACATATTTCCAAACGATATTTGCTATCAGTCCGCCAAAGGCACCTGAAACAACACCGACTTTTGTTGCCTTTTTCCAAAACAGTGTAGCCAATGCAGGACAAGCCATAGCTGAAGAATAGAAGCCCCAGACAAGCATTAGCAAATCATATGCACTCTTCATCCATAACGCTAAAGCCAAAGCGATAACACCGGAAACAAGACACGCAATTCTTCCGCAGTTTAGCTCCTGCTTTGTGGTCATATTGGGTTTTATAACCTTCATAAAATCTGAAGTGAAGTGCTGCATAGAGCAAAGCAGCTGAGAATCTCCCGATGACATTGATACCGCCAGCATTGCCGCAATTGTAAGGCCAATGAGTCCCTTAGGTAAAACAGTCATAACCAATGCAGGAACTGTATAGTCATAGCTTGGGAAGGTTTCTTTTATGTTTGGTAAAATTACCAGTGCTGCAAAAGCAATAAATATACATAGGAATATTGTTGCACCGTAAATACAATATCCGACAATCATACCTTTTTTAGCTGTTCCCGATGTTTTAGCCGCAAATGCTCTTTGCCAGATAGGAGGATTGCAGGCAACTATAGCAAAATTGGTAATCATAGCGCCAACAATAGCTGTATCAAAATTCCAATCAAAATGGGTAGCAGGAATAGTATTTTTTACGACTTCCCATCCGCCAGCATCAGCTATACCTTTTATAGGGAGCAAAAGATAAATCATACCAACTAAAAGAACAGCTTGTACTACGTCCGTCCAGACAACACTATATAAGCCCGAGAAAAGAACATATACTATAAAAATTATTGTGGCAAAAATAGCTGCTGTTTCATAAGAAATGCCAAGGGAATCACCGCCCATAATGCTAAAGACGGTGGAACAGCCTGAAATCTGAGTTGCAACACTTGCGCCCATTCCTATAGAACAGATTATACCGATAATGGCTTGTATGGTTTTTCCGTAGCGTGCACCGAATAATTGCGGCAAGGTTGAGACATTATATTTTTTTCCTATTTTTGCAATTCTTGGAAAAGCAAAACCCATTAAAACCATTGCTAACAAATAGGGAAGAGCCATTGTAACTCCAGCTAAGCCTTTTTGATAAATTGTACCTGTACGGCCAAGCATGGCAGCTCCGCCTATAGTGGTTGCCGCTATGCTACAAGCGATGGGGAAAAAGCCAAGAGATTTTCCTGCAAGAAAATAATCGTCAGAATTGCGGATTTTCTTTGTAAACAGAATGCCTATGCCCAGCATACCTAACAGATAAAGTATAACAACAACCCAATCCAATGCAGAAACATTAAACATAAGTATAGCCTCCCGATTATATAAATTTAAGACAATAAATTACTGTCAAATTTTGAAACTATCATATTTTCTCCGTGCTCGTTGAGCACTTTATATGTATCATATATCTTTTCAATACATTTATCTTGAGCTTGCCCAAAGGGTATATATAAGCCAAAGGCTGCAACACGTTGACCGATATCACCGTTGCCCTCGATTTTCTCACCCTCGCCGATAATCTGACGGCCGTATACTACATCGGGAAGGCTCATTGTTTCATCAAAACCTATAATTTTATCAATGACTCCTGCTTTTACGGAAATAGTTATAAGTAAAGCCGTTCCGTTGTTTAGCTTATAAGCGTTTTCAATTTTTCCAAAGCAGGTTTTGGTATCGCCTGTCAGAGCAAAATGAATAAGGGATTTAACAGTATCAAAGCCTGTTGCTTTTTTCAAAATTAAATCATAATCTCCGCCGGGCATACGTAAGGCAGGGTCATAATATCTGACAGTATCTCCGTCAATAAAGCCTTGCATAAATACAGGTCCGTACTTTATTCCAAGGGCTTTTATCATTTCAATAACTCTCGGCATTACGTCTTTTTCAAATTTAGGATGAAAGTTTGAGGGCAGGCGAGTGCAAATAACCTGCTTTTGTAAATTATCCTTTTCTGAGCCTAAAAAACGGTCTCCGAATTTAACCAAGAAAGGCTCCCCGTCAACAACGAAAAAGGCAGAACCTATATCCTGCTTTCCGTTCATATATTTTTCGCATATAAAATTATTGTCGTTTGAATTTGCTTTTGCAAAAGAAATTGCCTTCAGACTTTCCTCTTTGGTATAGCATACCGATTGACCTCTTGAGCCTCTGCTTATATTAGGCTTAATAAATACGGGATATTGAACTCTATCGTTCAATATGTCATTCTCGGTATATTCCGGTATAACGTCAACCCCGTGTTTTATACAAAAGTCCTTGAAATTGCGTTTATCGGTCATTATTTCAAATTGTTCCTTGGTAGCATAACACGGCAGATTTAATTTTTCACAAATCTGCTGATACGGCTTTTGACCGGGGTCAATACAAAAAGATAAAACGCCGTCAACCTTTTCTTTTTTGCATCGCTCCACTATCTGTTCCACATCGGTAATGCTGTACATCCAGGCTTCGTCTGCTAACTTTTTAGCAGGGGAATCAGTTAAATAGTCGGTTACTATTGTATATATTCCCATTTCCTTTGCCGCTTTAACGACCTTGTTATGTACTCCTGCGCCCGCAAGTATAAGTAGCTTTTTTTCTCTGAAATCCATAAATTTAACAACCTTTGTTCTTACTATATTTGCATAGTAAACTAATAGTATTATATACTTTATAAAGTTTTTTTGTCAAGTTAAACTTAATTGCAAGAAAATGCTATTATTAAATAAGGTTGTAACAATCGTCGTTTTGTAAGAAATGTAATCGAAATCTGATTAAAAATAGGCTGTAAAAAATTTCGTTTTTTTACAGCCTATTTTTGTAGGGGATAGGAAAAAATGTACAGAATATGTCAATTTTGCGACAACAAAGACTTTGTTGTCGGTTACCCGACGGTGTACAGAGGTACTCCGAGGGCAAAATTGGCATATAGCATAAAACATATATTTCTTAAAAAAATTAGCAAAAAGATGTTTTTCTGTTAAATTTTGCTCTTTATTTTAAGAGATGATAGTATATAATACTTTTATTTACTTGTTTTATGCGTTCTGTGCTTTTTTTACATCACCTTATAGTCTTATCCCATTATCTCAATGCCGCCGACGGGACGGATTTTCATTACAAGGCAAGAATCTTTTCCGAAGATTTCTTCGATGTGAGCTTTGTATTCCGATACAAGCTCTGTTGGTACGAAGGCTTGGATAGTACCCGCAAAGCCGCCGCCGTGAACACGGAAAGCACCTGCGCCCTTAAGCAATCTTTTGCTTATAACAAGCGCCAAAGGAATTGCCTGCTCGGTGGGGGTATTAGTGGAATAAAGATTTTGCAAAAGATTACCCGAGGATATTCCCGATTCGTTTACAAGCTTTAAGAAAAGCTCTATATCGTTATTCTTAAGAGCCTCTGCTTCTTCAAATGCTCTTTTTGTTTCGCTCAAAAAGTGCATAGCTCTTAAAAGAGCACGGTCAGAACAGCTTTTTCTGAGTGTCGGAAGAGAAGAGTAAAGCTCCTTTTCATCCACTTGACTGAGCACCTCACAGCCAAAGCAGGCTGCGACCTGTTTCATTTCCTCTCTTATAGCTATGTAGTCGCCTGTTAGATTTTCGTGACTGCTTTTTGTGTCGGTAATACAGAGAGTGTAGCCGAATTTTTCAAAGTCAAAATCCAACTTTTTAACCTCGGGCGCATTCGGATTTTTAAAATCGGCGCAAACAAGACCGCCATAGGAACAAACTGTCTGGTCAAGCAGACCGCAACTCTTACCGAAGAATACATTTTCTGCATACCAACCGTATTGCGCAATTTCAAAGGGTGTGCTTTTACCACCGTTATATTGCTCATCAATTACTGTTCCAATCAGCGTTTCAAATGCCGCAGAGGAAGAAATTCCGCCGCCACGGATAACGTCGGATATTGTATACATATCAAATCCGTCTACTGTAATATTTTTCTCTTGAAATTTAGAAACAACTCCCTTTACAAGAGCCTTTGTGCCATCGTCATTTTTGTCGGGAACTATGTTTTTAAGCTCAATTTCAGCAAGCTCGTAGCCCTCGGATTTTACTCTGATAACGCCTTCGTTATGGAAAGAAACAATTGCAATAATATCAAGATTGACAGCACCTGCAAGAATTTTTCCGTGCTGATGGTCTGTGTGATTGCCACCGATTTCTGTTCTTCCGGGGGCAGAATATATTTTTATTTCCTCTCTTTCGGGAAAAAGCTCGCAAAAAGTCTTAATGGCTTGAGTATATCTTTGACGTTGCTTTTCAACAATATTATTTTGTGTGCCGTAAAGCTCTTCGAAAAGCTTTGTAATTTTTTGACTTTGTATTTCTTCTATACATTTGGCAATGTTCATTATATCTTCCCCTGTTTTGTAAAAATCTTTCTATTTATATAATGGCTGAAAAGCTTTATAAAGTCAAGTAGTTTTAAAAAAAACAGTTTTATTAATTACTAAAGAAATGCCTTATTAAAACGTTTAAGTAATTTCGGTAATTTTTTTTATGAATTTCTTGAAAAAAGTACCATTTATTTTGAAAAACTTGATTTTTAAAACGTTTAAGTGCTTGACAAAATTTTTAATTTATGTATTATAATAATTGTTGTCAATTTTATTTTATTATAAAAGGAGATAAGAAAATGAAAAAGTTAAATGTTGCAGTCATTGGCTGCGGAAGCATCAGCGATATTTATATGTCTAACATCAAAAGCGGTAAGTTCCAGATTTTAGAGCTTGTTGCTTGTAGCGACCTTATGGAAGACAGAATGAAGCAAAGCGCTGAAAAATATAGCTGTAAGGCTATGACAGTTGATGAAATCTGCGCTGACTCTTCTATTGATATGGTTATTAACCTTACAATTCCTGCAGCTCATTATCCCATTATTAAACAATGCTTAGAAGCAGGCAAGCACGTTTTCTCCGAGAAAATGATTGCTGTTGAATTATGGCAGGGTAAAGAGCTTGTTGAGCTTGCAAATAAAAAAGGCTTGTATCTCGGTGTTGCTCCTGATACCTTCCTTGGCGCAAGCGTTCAGACAGCAAAATATATTGTAGAATCAGGACTTATCGGAAAGCCTGTATCCTGCAGAGCATCTATCAGCCGTAACTACGGTATTTACGGTGAATTCCTTACTCACCTTTGCAAACGTGGCGGCGGTATCGGCTTTGATATGGGCGGCTACTACTTAACTGCTCTTGCATCAATACTCGGCCCTGTAGAAGCTGTTTCAGCTTTCACAGCTATCAATGAGCCCGACCGTGTAAATACCCGTGTAGGCGCTGCTAATTACGGTGAGGAATATGTTCTTGAGGACGCAAACGTTATTACAGCTACAATGAAGTATGCTAACGGCGTTCTGGGAACTCTTCATATGAATTCCGACTGTCTTCTTGATGAAACCTACGGTCTTGAAATCTACGGAACAGACGGTATCGTTTATATGGGCAATCCCAATGAGTTCGGAAATCCTGTATACATTCAGAAAACAGGAAGCGGCAAGGTTGAATTCCCGCTTACTCACGGCTTTGCGGAAAACTCTCGTGGCGTAGGTGCTGCTGAAATGGCTTGGGCAATTGTTCAGGGCAGAAAGAACCGTGCAAGCAAGGAAATGGCATTCCACGTTTTCGAATTGATGCACGGCATTATCGGAAGCGCAGAAAGCGGAAAGCTTTACCGTATGGAATCTACCTTTGAAACTCCTAAAGCACTTCCCACAGGCTATATGGGAGACGGCGGCTGGACCCGTAAGGAAGAAAGCGCTCTTACATTATAATAATGGCTATATTTAGTCAAAAAAGTAATTAAATTTACTGCTTCGGAAAACAAAAAGTCTCGCAACTACTATGCGTAATGTCGTTAGCGAAGTTTTTGCTGTCGAAATGAATTGTGGTTTTCGGTAAGAAACAGCCTCGCATTGTATGTACAAATGCAACCCGGCAGTAGCCTAAACCCACGAACAACAGAAAAGAGAAGATTGGTTTATTACAACGAGTCTTCTCTTTCTTTTTTTGTCTGTTAAGTGATATGCTGCCTTTGGCAGCGTGATATTTTCTTTTGAAAATTCCTCGCCTATGGCGAGATAATTTAAAAGAAAGTGATATTAAGTCCGTTGAACTTAGTGATATTCTATTCGCCAATAACCTGCGAAGCAATATCACTCGCCGTAAGGCGAATAGAGTTGCAGAAATGTTCTTAGCGAACATTTCTGCTATGTTGCGAGGTTTTCCTTTAATTGTATTTAGGCAGATAGTTGCCGTGTGCCTCTATAAGCTCGTCCACCATTTTTTTGATTGTATCAATGTCAAGCTCGCTTGCTGTGTGAGGGTCAAGCATAGCCGCCTGATAGATATGCTCCTTCTTTTGTGTAACAGCTGCTTCAATGGTAAGAAGCTGAACATTGATATTTGTCATATTCATAGCGGCGCACTGCAAGGGAAGAGCACCTACATAGCAGGGGTGTATTCCCTGAGCATCAACAAGGCAAGGCACCTCTACGCAAGCTTCCTCGGGGAAATTTGTGATAAGATGTCCTTTGTTAAGCACGTTACCGCCTATTTTGTACGGAGTGCCCTCTACAATACTCTGAATAATTCTTGATGCGTATTCGTTGGTGCGGTTATGCTCCTTAACGCCGCCTTCAAGCATTTCCTTGTATTCCTTTTTCCAGCCTTCTATCTGATTGATGCAGCGGCGTGGATATTCATCAAGAGGAATATTCAGCTTTTCAATAAGCTCGGGATATTTGCTTTTTATATAGAAGGGATTATATTCTGCATTATGCTCACTTGATTCGGTACAGTAATAGCCGAAATTACGAATATAATCCATTCTTATTTTGTTTGTGTTTTCGGGATTAGCAATATATGCG
Source organism: Oscillospiraceae bacterium (assembly GCA_015067255.1). Taxonomy (NCBI): domain Bacteria; kingdom Bacillati; phylum Bacillota; class Clostridia; order Eubacteriales; family Oscillospiraceae; species Oscillospiraceae bacterium. Next base: position 4,731 of record SVMS01000041.1, on the reverse strand, counting down.
TCTACCTTTGATTTTATTTCGGGATAAAGGTCAACTCCGTTTTTGTCCTTTATTTCAAGAAGCCATGCCATATGGTTTATTCCCGCAATAAGCTCCTTACAGCCCTCAAGCTTGTCCTTCATACCCAAGCCCTCAAAAAGACTTTCGGTACATATCTGCACGCTGTGGCAAAGACCGACTGTTTTAACACCGGTATATCTCAGCATATAACCTGTGAGCATAGCCATAGGATTTGTATAATTTAAAAAGAGTGCATTGGGACAAACCTCTTCAATATCCCTTGCAAATTCTTCAAGAACAGGTATTGTTCGGAGAGTTCTCATAATTCCGCCTATTCCTAAGGTGTCGCCTATAGTCTGTCTTAAGCCGTACTTTTTGGGAATTTCAAAATCAATTACGGTACAGGGCTCATATCCGCCTACCTGAATTGCATTTATAATAAAATCTGCATTTCTGAGAGCCGCTTTTCTCTGCTCTGCGCCTACGTAACATTCAATTTTACCAAAGCCGCCCTTTGCCTTACGGATAGCTTCAAGAATAGTTTTACTTTCTTGGATACGACCCTCATCAATATCGTAAAGAGCAAAGGTGCTGTCCTTGAGAGAGTCAACACACATACAGTCGCCTATTACGTTTCTTGCAAATACGGTACTTCCTGCGCCCATAAATGTAATTTTCATATACAAACACTCCTTTTTATTCAATTATATATTGACGAGCACTTTTTTGAAATGGTATAATTATATAAAAAGTTGTCATTTTTATTGTTTTTTGAAAGGCTTTTTAAATATGAGGGAGAATATTATAATAACAGATGAAGGGTATGCAGGCTTAAATCCTATGCAATTAGGGTATGAAAATTGCGAAAAATCCCACGGCTACGGGCCTGCGACAAGGACTCATTGGCTTATTCATTTTGTAGAGTCGGGATTTGGCATTTTTAGGATATATGATAAGGAGTATACGGTGAGAGAGGGTGAAATGTTTATAATTCCGCCGTATGTCGAAACCTACTATGAGGCAGATGCAAATAACCCCTGGAGCTATATATGGATTGGATTTACTACAAAAGCAGAGCTTCCCCTTGAGCTTCCTGCTGTAATTTGCTGTCCTAAGGCACTGCGTATATTTACCTCTATGAAAAATGCGGTGGAGTTGGAAAACGGAAGAAGCGCTTTTTTGAGCGCAAAGCTATGGGAGTTGTTTTCTGTCCTGCTTGAAAATAAAAAACAGAGCATAAGCTATGTTGGCAAAGCTCTTGACTGTATACATTCTGAGTATATGTACGACTTGACTATTGAAAAGCTTGCCGCAAGATTAGGTCTTGACCACAGCTATTTTTCGGCTTTGTTTAAAAATAAAATGGGTATTTCACCTAAGCAGTATTTATTTAATTACAGAATGAATGTTGCTTTATCTCTCATTATCGACAACGGTGTCGGCGTTTCGGTTGCCGCATATTCGGTAGGGTATACAGATATCTGTAATTTTTCAAAAATGTTTAAAAAGCATTTCGGAATGTCGCCTCGTCAGTATATAAAAAGCTATCAGTCGAAAAAAGAAAGGGAAATTTAAAATGAAAACAATAGTTGTTATCGGCTCGGGAATGATGGGCTCAGCTCTTGCATTTCCCTGTGCAGAAAATAAAAACAAGGTGCGCCTTGTGGGAACACCTCTTGACAGAGAGATTATTGATTGCTGTCAAAAAACAAACAGACACCCCAAATTCAATAAGGATTTTCCTGCAGGAGTTGAATATTATCAGATAGAGGATTTACAAAAAGCCTTAAACGGTGCCGATTTTATTATTTGCGGTGTAAGCAGCTTTGGGGTAGAGTGGTTCAGAGATGAAATTCTTCCCGAGTTAAAGGAAAACATTCCCGTTATTTCCGTTACAAAGGGACTTATGGATACCCCTGACGGAGAGCTTTTAACCTATCTTGACATTTGGCAGAAAAAGCTTGATGAGCTTAAAAAGAATATCCCTTTAAACGCAATCGGCGGCCCTTGCACAAGCTATGAGCTTGTTTTTCACGACCAGACCGAAGTTACCTTTTGCGGTAAGGATTTAGCTGTTTTGCGTATGATAAAGACAGCTATGGCAACTGATTATTATCATATAAGTCTTTCCACTGATATCGTGGGCGTTGAAAGCGCAGTCGCCCTTAAAAACGGATATGCCTTAGGAGTTGCGCTGACTATCGGCTTAAATCAAAAGAAATTCGGTATAGACAGCGAGCTTCATTTTAACTCTCAGGCGGCAATTTTCGGACAGTCGGTGAGAGAGATGTATAAGCTTCTTGAAATGCAAGGCTCGAAGGATTTGAACAACCTGGTTTTAGGAGCAGGGGATTTGTATGTAACAGTATACGGCGGAAGAACAAGACTTATGGGAATTTTATTGGGCAGAGGCTTAGACATAGATAAAGCAAAGGCTGAGCTTGAGGGAGTTACTCTTGAGTCGTTGGTTGTAACCGAGCGTGTTGTAAGAGCAATAAAGCTAAAAGCTAAAAAGGGACTTTTAAATACAGAAGATTTCCCCTTGCTTATGCATATAGACCAAATAATTATACAGAAAAAAGAGGTCAATATTCCTTGGGATAAATTCACTTTTGAACAGTGATAAAAATTTTATTGACATAACCTTAACACAGTGATAAAATTCAAAAAAACTAATTGAAAGGAAGCTTTCAAATGGCACGTTTTGAATTACACATTGATATAGACACTTCCCGTATGGAGCAAAGCTTGTTGCGTATGCAGCGCAGAGTGGAATTTAAGTATCACGACCGTGTACCTATAAATTTCTGTGTAGAGCCTCGCTTTTTTGCGCCGCTTTTAAATGTTAAGCTTTGTGAAATCTTCAAAGACCCCGAAACCCAGTTTGTATATCTTCTCAAATTTGCAAAAATGCACGCTGAACTATTAAACAGTGATTTTCTTATTTCACCCGTAATTTATATAAATCCTTGGTTTGATAATGTTATACAGGCATCTGCTTTCGGCTGTGAAATTTATTGGCCCGAAAACGAAACTCTTCAGGCAATCCCCTTTATGCAGGATGTTTCCGAAATCGAAAAAATGAAAATCCCCGAGGTTGACTCGGGCTTGTGGGGCAGACGTATAGAGTGGTTCTTTAAAATGCAGGAATTTTGTAAGGACACTCGTTTGACTATCGGACACGGAAGCAACATAATAGAGGGAAGAGTGGAAATGGCGCCCTTTTCTCAATTGGTGTTAGGACCGCATATGGTGGCTGTTGATATGGCAGGCACAGAGTTTTATTATTGGATGGCGGAATATCCCGAAGAGTGCCATAAAATGCTCGAAAAAATCACCTTGGACTGTATGGCGGCAGAGGATTACGCCCGTAAGATAGACCCCCGTCCCCGTTACGGAATTCATCTTGCAGAGGACTCTTCCACTATATTATCTCCTGATATGTTCAGAGAAATGGTTGTTCCCTACACCAAACGCTGTTATGACAGATACAGCACAGGTCCTGACTTTGCAAGAGGCCTTCATATGTGCGGACCGTCTACTCATTTGCTTGAAATTCTGGCAGACGATTTGAAAATTAACAGCTTTAATATGTTTGGCTGTCCTGTAGACCCGAAAGATGTAGCACGCACCTTGGGCGGAAAATCTTTGTTATGGGGTAATATTGATCCTGTTTTAATAAAAGACGGAACAAAGGAACAGGTCAAAGAGGCTTGCAGAAAAGTAATAGAGGTTTTGGCGCCCTGCGGCGGCTTTATGCTTGGTGACGGTGCAAATGTTTGTCCCGGTACACCTATTGAAAACCTTTTGGCTTTCGCAGAGGCAGCAGAGGAGTACGGCGTACCCGAAAATTTAAGATAAAGGTATATAGTAAAAGCAAGAACGGTTTTCGTTCTTGCTTTTTTATGTGCCAAATTTCTAAAGCTAAATAACTCCTTTGGAGTAGCTAAATAAAATTCGCATTAAGCTGACCGTAGGTCAATTTAGCTGCCAAAGTCAATTTAGCGTGCGTTAGCACATTTAGCTTGCGACAGCGAATTTAGCTAAATTTTAAACTTCGTTTAAAGCTAAATTATCTGTTATCACAAAGACGATTCATTTGACGGTGGCAGACAGGCGTTGTTTTTGCAAACGTAGTAGGTTGTCTTTTCGTTTATAAGAGGGTACTCCTTGCTGTCGTATACCGCTTTTACATTCGCTAAAAAAGGAAGCTCGTCTATTTTTGCAGACTTATCCTTTAAAGCTATAGTTATTGATGCAGGGGGATTTTCGTATAAAAGCCTTGAGAGTAAAAACATACTGTGATTTGCAGGATAATTTTGCGCCTGAGCAGACATAAATTCGTTTTGCTTTTCCCAAAGCTGTAGATATTTTTCCTCTTGAGTCAGCTGATACAGTCTTACAAAATTATATGCCATAACTGAATTTCCGCTGGGAGTTGCGCCGTCGTAGGCTTCCTTGGGGTTTATAAAAAGCTCATTTGCTTCGCTTTCACTCATTAAAAAGCCATTTTGAGCATCTGAAAATCTTTTTACAGCATCAGCGCAAAAAGATTTTGCTTTTTCAAGAAAATTATTATCTAAGGTGGAATTATAAAGCTCAATAAGAGCGCAGATATAGAAGGCATAATCCTCAAGGAAGCCTTTTACTGTGCTTCTTTTTTCACGAAAGCTTGTATAAAGCTGTAAGCTTTGGCACATATTTTTTTCAATAAAGGACTGCGCCTTTTTT
>SVMS01000040.1 GCA_015067255.1 Oscillospiraceae bacterium | reverse complement strand
GCTTCAAGTTCAGCGCCTTCCTTTAACGTAGCAAGCAGTACCCATACAAATACTGATGTTGTATTCTCCTTTGGGATTTAATGAAAATTGTGTGTAGAAAGTTGCAACACCGTAAATTTCAGACATGGGGATATCAAGTTCTTCTGAAATTATCTGTTGAACTTCACGGGGAAGGTATCCGTAAATACCCTGTGCTTCGTGCAAAACCGGAATTAATGCACCCTGTGTGTTTTTGTAGCCTTGAATAATTTCTCTGAGCTTAGCCTCCTGCTCTTTTGTTCCTTTGAATTTAACAGAAGTCATAGTCTTTTTGCTCATTATTTTGCCTCCTCACAAAATTATATGTTAGAAACGGAATGTCAAAAAAATAACAATCCGTTAACATTCCTAATCATTATATCAAATAGATAACGAAAAATCAATATATATTTAATATAAATGTAAAATATTTTAAAAAAAAGCCGTACTTTTCAGTACAGCTTTTTGAAGACGAAAAATTTATATAAACAGTGAAGAGAAGGTGGCTACAATAAAGCAACAAATTATTCCTAATATGGTAGGAAGAACAATTGAAAGCAGAGTATATTTTAAACTACCTGTTTCTTTTTTTATAGTAAGACAGGTTGTGGCGCATGGAAAATGAAACAGAGAGAAAATCATAGTACAAAGTGCAGTAACAAAAGTCCAGCCATTTGCAATAAGAAGCTGCTTCAGTTCAAAAAGACTGCTGAATTCGGTAAGCTCACCTGTAGCAAGATAGCTCATTATAACAATTGGCATAACTATTTCATTTGCGGGAAATCCCAAAATAAAAGCAAATAGAATATATCCGTCAAGTCCTATTGCTTTTGCGAAAGGGTCTAAAAAAATAGCGCATTGGGACAGTAAAGCAGTATTGCCTATTTTTATATTTGCAAGCAGCCAAATGATAATTCCTGCAGGAGCAGCTACAGCAACAGCTCTTCCCAAAACGAATAAAGTTCTGTCAAAAATTGAGCGAACAATTACTTTTCCTATTTGCGGTGAACGGTAAGGAGGAAGCTCTAAAGCAAAGGAAGAAGGAATTCCTTTCAAAATCGTTTTGGATAAAAGCTTTGAAACAAGGAGAGTCATAACAACACTCAAAACAATAGCAAATACTAATAAAAGTGTTGAGGTAACAGAGGAAAGCAGTCCTATATTTGAGCCTACAAAAAACATTGTAATAATTGAAATAAGGGTAGGAAATCTGCCGTTACAGGGGACAAGATTATTGGTAACAATTGCAATAAGACGCTCTCTTGGAGAATCTATAATTCGGCATCCCGTAACGCCGCAAGCGTTACAGCCAAAGCCCATACACATAGTTAATGACTGCTTGCCGTGAGCATTTGCTTTTTTGAAAAATTTATCAAGGTTAAAGGCAATTCTCGGAAGATATCCCGAATCTTCCAAAAGTGTAAACAGTGGGAAAAATATTGCCATAGGAGGAAGCATTACGGCAATAACCCAGGTTAATGTTTTATACATACCTTTTAAAAGAATATCACTTAATACTTGAGGTGCTCCGCGCATAGCATTTTCAAGCCAAATTCCTATTTGATTAAATAGCTCGGAAAGCAGCTGTGACGGATAATTTGCACCTACTATCGTTATATAAAAAATTAAGCCGAAAAGCAATAGCATAACGGGGATTCCTGTTGCTTTAGAGGTTAACAGCTTATCAATTTTTCTGTCACGTTTATTGCTATCGGAAGAAGAAAAAACACATTTGCTGTAAATATCGTGCGCTTTTTCCCATATTGTATTTATATCTGATTGCTCATATTCTTTGTCCGAAGGTGCTTTTTCGGATTGAAGATAAATAGCTTCACAAAGCTCATTCATACCTTTTTGGCTTCTTGCTGCTGTTTGTATTACAGGTACGTTTAACAACTCCGAAAGCTTTTCAATGTCAATGTGTATCCCTTTCTTTTCAGCTTCATCAATTAAATTAACACAAACTATAACATTGTCTGTTATTTCAAGACATTGAAGCACTAAATTGAGATTTCTTTCAAGACAGGTAGCATCTGTAACAACAACAGTAACCTCAGCTTCCTTACTGTAAAGGTAATCACGGGTAATTTCTTCTTCAAGAGAGCTTGCATAAAGGGAATAGGTGCCGGGTAAATCAACAATTTTAAAATTTTTATCTCTATAAGTATAGTTCCCGTAAGCACATTCAACTGTTTTTCCTGTCCAATTGCCGGTATGCTGTTTAAGTCCTGTTAAGGTGTTGAAAACTGTGCTTTTTCCCACGTTTGGATTACCTGCCAAAGCTACTGTTGTATGGGAGTTACTCATTTGGCAGTCCTCCTGAAATTATTATCTGTCGGGCATCCTCTTTTCGAAGAGCTATAACAGCGCCACGTATATCATAAGCAATAGGGTCTCCGCAAGGACTTTTTTGAAGAGCAGTTACTATCGTACCTTTTACAAGGCCTAAATCCAAAAGACGTCTCGTTTGATTGGAAGATTTAATTGCTTTTACGTAAGCACTCATTCCTATCGGTAATTTATCTAAAGTATTCATAATATAATCTCCTTTGGTATCCACTATCAATATATACTGCTTAAAGTTTTTTTGTTACATAAAAATTAAGTTTTTTGTGTTTACTGTCCGTTTTATTGTACATATATGTATGTATAATAAAGACATAAATAAAAAATAACGAAAGGAAACAGAACAATGATTATTATATTAGCACTTTTTGTAACAACCTTTTATACTTTGACAGTAGCAATTGATAAGCTTTCATAATCAAAAAAGAGCTGAAAGAAAAACTTCTTTATGAAGCAAATCTTTCAGCTCTTTTTTTATATAAAAAAACGGGCGGAAAATCCGCCCGAAAATTTATTTAGACATACTTTGTTCGTATTGCTGAATCATCTTTTTAACCATCTGACCGCCGATAGAACCAGCCTGTCTTGCTGTGATATCACCGTTATAGCCTTGCTTTAAAGTAACGCCAACTTCACGTGCAACTTCGTTTTTCATATTGTTAAGAAATTCTTTGTTTTTCATTTTAATTCACCTCCGTTTGTATCAGTATCGAAAATATTTTGTGCTTTAAACGAAGGTTAATACAATGAATTTTTTGACAATAAAAATTTTTATGCTGTTTCGATAGAAGCAGCGTCGTTTAGCTTAAGCAATTCAACTGCTTGTTCACGCATTTTGTATTTTAATATTTTTCCTGCAGCGTTCATAGGGAATGAATCAACAAAAACAACGTGCTTGGGAACCTTGTGCTTTGCCATATGAGTAAGCACAAATTCCTTTATTTCTTCTTCACTTGATGTAACATCAGGCTTTAGAATTACACACGCCATAATTTCTTCGCCGTAATCCTTATCAGGAACGCCGATAACCTGAACATCGGAAACCTTTGGATGAGTATAGATGAAATCTTCAATTTCTTTGGGATAAATATTTTCGCCGCCTCTGATAATCATATCTTTAATACGGCCTGTGATTTTAAAGTTTCCGTTTTCATCACGTCTTGCAAGGTCGCCGCTGTGAAGCCAGCCGTCTTTGTCAATAGCTGCAGCAGTTGCTTGGGGCATTTTGTAATAGCCCTTCATAATGTTGTATCCACGGGCGCAAAATTCACCGTCAACATTATTAGGTAATTCTTCACCTGTTTCGGGGTCTACAATTTTACATTCAACACCGAAAATAGCACTTCCTACAGTATTTACTCTTACGTCAATAGAATCGGTTGTCTTAGACATTGTGGTAGCAGGAGAAGCCTCGGTCTGACCATAGGTAATACAAATCTGAGGCATATGCATTTTTTCAATAACTTCTTTCATAACCTTGATAGGACAAGGACTTCCTGCCATAATTCCGGTACGCATATGTGAAAAATCGGTTTTATCGAAATCGGGGTGAGAAAGCATAGCAATAAACATAGTGGGAACACCGTGAAATGCAGTGATTTTCTCTTTGTTGATACAATCTAATCCTTTTTTAGGAGAAAAAGCAGGAATAGGGGACATAGTAACACCGTGAGTAACAGATGCTGTCATGGCAAGTACCATTCCGAAGCAGTGGAACATAGGAACCTGAATCATCATTCTGTCGGCAGTGGATAAATCCATACAGTCACCGATGGCTTTTCCGTTGTTTACAACGTTGTAGTGGGTCAGCATAACTCCCTTGGGGAAGCCTGTTGTTCCCGAAGTGTATTGCATATTGCAAACGTCATGCTTGTTAATAGAAGCAGCACGACGGAATACCTCTTCAACAGGAACAGAATCAGCAAGTGCAATTGCTTCATCCCAAGAATAACAGCCTTTTTGATTTGATTCGACAGTTATAATGTTTCTTAAAAATGGTAGACGCTTCATAAAAAGCTGCTTGCCTTTTTCGTGGTTCTCAAGCTCAGGGCACAATTCTTTAATGATAGAAATATAATCGGAATCCTTGTAGCCGTCAACCATAACAAGAGTATGAGTATCAGATTGCCTTAAAAGATATTCAGCCTCGTGGATTTTATAAGCTGTGTTAACAGTAACAAGAACAGCACCTATTTTTGTTGTTGCCCAGAAGGTTATATACCATGCAGGAACATTTGTAGCCCATATAGCTACGTGGTCACCGGCTTTAACACCCATAGCAATAAGCGAACGTGCAAAGGTGTCAACATCATCACGGAATTCCTTGTAAGTTCTTGTATAATCAAGAGCAGTGTATCTGAAAGCATATTGGTCGGGAAATTCATCAACAACTCTGTCCAAAAGCTGAGGGAAGGTCAAATCAATAAGATGATTTTTGGGCCAAATAAATTTACCTGTTTTTTCAGCATTGTCATAAAGCTTTCCGCGAGTTTCTCCAATGCCTATATAAGGTGCCATAAAATTCGCAAAGTGAGGAAATACAATTCCGGCAGAAGATAAATCAGGAGCGTATTTTTTGAGCCATTCCAAAGAAATATAGCCCTCGTAATTTATTGAACGAAGAGCAAGAAAAACATTTTCAAATGGAAGGTCGCCTTCTCCTACAAGACGGTAGGAAACCTTGCCGTCGATTACAACAGAATCCTTGACGTGCACATACTTAATATATGCGCCTAAATTCTGAAGGGTTTGTTCAGGAGATTCATTGTTGTATCTGAAAGGATGATGAATATCCCACAAAGCACCTATACTGTCACTCTGTAATGAATTAAGCAAATCGGCAAGACGCTTAGTATCTGAATATACACCGTTTGTTTCAACAAGAAGCGTTACGTTTTCTTTTTCGGCATAGGGAATAAGCTGTTTCAGAGCATTAAAAACAACGTCATCATCAACCTCACCGTCGGGAAAGGCTTTTTCGTCACCTAAAACTCTTATATACGAGCTTCCTAATTTTCCGGCAAGAGAAATATATTCTTTAAGGTCGTCAATAGCTTCCTGTGTTTGTTGAGCGTATTTTAAGCTTTTTCCTGAAGATAAACAGGGAATTTCCAAATGTAACTCTTTGAGATGTTCGATAGTTTTAGGTAAGTTTTCATCGGTAAAGGGTTTTGCCTTTACATCAAATATACTATCTCCTAAACCTCTCATTTCTATACCGTGAAAGCCAAAATCTTTAGCAAGGGTATAGATGTCCGACCAACTGAAATCAGGACAGCCCAATGTTGAAAAAGCGATTTTCATAATTATTACCTTGACCTTTCTTGCTCACTTTTTAATAAGTGAGCTATGTTTTGCCGAAAAAACAAAAAAGCCTTCGTCTCACCGGCATAAAATGCAAGAGACGAAAGCTGAAAATACTTCCGTGGTACCACTCTTATTGGTAAAAATTACCCACTCTGTGACATCAAACAATGTCTCCTCATAGATAACGGGAGGAACTCCGTCTGCCCTTACTGAATTTCAGGACAGCCACTCATGGGTGAGTTTGAAAAGCTTCTTACATTACCTCGCACCAAACGGTAACTCTCTGAAGAAAAGAAAACAATTCTTTTTCCCAATCATTGTGTTTTAATTTTTTATAATTATAGCAGAAAGGAAATTTCTTGTCAACAGTTTTTTATAACGTTTTATATTTATCTTATTTTTGCAGAAAATAAATTATTGAAAATTTATCTTTACAAAATTATGAGAATATTGTATTATATAAGATATGTATAAATGGATAATTGCGGATTTTGATTAAATTTCTGGCAATAAGCTTATGAAAGGATAATGAAAATGGCAAATAAGAATTTTTTAGCTTTTGATTTCGGCGCATCCAGCGGACGTGCAATAGTAGGTAGTTTTGACGGTGAAAAGATTACTCTTACTGAAACACATAGATTTTTAAATGAACCTGTTACAATAGGAAAAACTTTTTATTGGGATTTCCTGAGGCATATGCACGACATTAAAAAAGGAATTTTAAATACTGTAAATGCAGGATATAAAATCGAAAGCATAGGAATAGATACCTGGGGTGTGGATTTCGGTCTTTTGGATGAAAAAGGAAGATTGCTTTCAAATCCCATTCATTATCGTGATATAAGAAATGACGGAATGATAGAGCTTGTAGATGAATTGCTTGGCAAAGATAAGGTTTATGAGCAAACGGGTATTCAGTTTTTAAGCTTTAATACCATAAATCAGCTTCTTTCATATACAAGAGAGGACCCTGAAACTTTAAAAAGAGCAAAAACTTTGCTGTTTATTCCCGATTTGATGGCTTATTTCTTAACAGGAGAAATGTCTACTGAGTATACTATTGCTTCTACCTCTCAGATGCTCAATCCTAAAACAGGGGATTGGTCTGAGCCTATTCTTGAATTTTTGGGAATAGATAAAGCTTTATTCCCAAAAATAGTTGACCCTACTGACAGTAAGGGTAAGCTTTCCAAAGAGATTTGTGAAGAATTGGGAGTAGAGCCTATAAAGGTAGTTGCCGTTGCTGAACATGATACCGGCTCTGCAGTAGTAGCTGTTCCTGCAAAGGCTGATGAAGATTTTATTTATATAAGCTGCGGCACCTGGTCTCTTATGGGGGCAGAGCTTGAAAATCCGATGATAAATAAAGAAACCTTTGAGGCAAATGTTACCAATGAGGGTGGAATAAACAGAACTACAAGATTTTTGAAAAATATAATCGGTCTTTGGATTATGCAGGAATCAAGACGTCAATGGGAGCGTGAGGGTAACAGCTTGTCATTTAAGGATATTGATGAGTTTACCGCAAAGGCACAGCCTCTTAAGTGCTTTATCAATCCTTCCGACGATTTGTTTATGGCACCCGGAAATATGCCTAAGAGAATTTATGATTACTGTAAAAACAGCGGTCAGGCTACTCCTGACAGTATAGGAGAAATATCTCGTTGTATTACTGACAGTCTTGCTATGGAATATTGCTATACTCTTGAAACAATGGAAAAATTACTTTCCAAAAAATATGATACTATTCATATTATCGGTGGCGGCGTAAAGGATAAATTCTTATGTCAATGCACTGCAAACGTTACGGGCAGACCTGTTGTTGCAGGCCCTGTTGAAGCGACTGCATTAGGTAACATTGGAGCGCAGCTTTTAGCAAGCGGAGAAATAAAAGACCTTGCACAGATGAGAGAGGTTATTGCAAATTCATTCCCCTGTGAAAGATATGAGCCTCAGGATACAGAGCTTTGGAAAGAAGCTTATCAGAGATTTTTGAAGGTTACCAAAAGAGCATAACAGCTTTAAAGTGTATAATAATATTATTTAAAAATGAAATGGTGGTGAATGGGCATACATTATGCTTTAATTAAAAAGCGTTAATGTTTTGCTTGAAAAAATGTTTGGATACGATATAGGTATAGATTTAGGTACAGCAACAGTGCTTATTTATATAAAAGGAAAGGGAATAGTTTTACAGGAGCCGTCCGTTGTAGCTATTGACAGCTATACAAAAAAAGTTCTCAGAGTAGGCTTAGAGGCTCAGGAAATGCTTGGAAGAACTCCCGGAAGCATTGAAGCTATAAGACCTTTGCGTGACGGCGTTATTTCTGATTTTGAAGTAACTGCTAAAATGCTTAAATACTTTATTAAGAAGGTTTGCGGAAATACAATTTTTAAGCCCAGAGTAGTAGTATGTATCCCAAGTATTGTTACAGAGGTTGAAAACAGAGCTGTGCTTGATGCTGCATATCAGGCAGGCGCAAAATGGGCAGAGGTAATTGAAGAACCCAAGGCAGCGGCTATGGGCGCAGGAATTGATATTTCAAAGCCTAACGGAAATCTTATTGTTGATATCGGCGGCGGTACATCTGACGTTGCAGTTATTTCCTTTGGTGATATTGTTAATTCACGTTCAGTTAAAATTGCAGGAGATAAATTTGACGAAGCTATTGTTAAGCATATCCGTAAAAATCACAATGTGCTTATAGGTGACAGAACAGCAGAAGATATAAAGATAAAGATTGGCTGTATGGTGCCAAGAGAAAGCGATATTTCAATGGAAGTAAAGGGCCGTTGTTTGCTTACAGGTCTTCCTAAAAATATTACTGTTTATTCATCGGAGATTATGGAATGTCTGTTGGAGCCTGCTGCTACAATTACAGAGGCTATACACGCTGTTCTTGAAGAAACACCACCTGAGCTTGTAGGTGATATTTCTGTAAACGGAGTTTATATGACAGGCGGCGGAAGCCTTGTTTACGGATTTGATAAGTATATTTCAGGTAAAATCGGTATTGACGTAAGAATAGCAGATGACCCCGTGTGCTGTGTTGCTAAAGGAACAGGATATTCTCTTGAATATATCAACGTTTTGAGGTCATCAGGTAAAAACCGTTTGTTTATTAACTAAGCTTTAAAATTTAAAAGATACCTTTTGCAGAGTTGCTTTAAAGCACTTTGACAAAGGGTATCTTTTTTTAGAATAATTATCTCTTTTAAAATAATAATAGTTTATATCACATTATTTAAAAAGAGGTATAGCTGTGAAAAAATATAATATTGTTTCCTTGATTTCAATACTTATTGTTTTAATATGCACGGTTGTTATTTTAAATGAAAAAAGCACGGAGATTGAAATAATAAAGCCTATAATTACAACATTAAAGCAGACGGTTTCCTCAAACGGAAGAATTGAACAGAAAAAAACAAATAAAATATATCCCGAGTCAAGCGGATATGTTGAAAAGTTTTACGTTGAAGTAGGACAGAAGGTAAAAAAAGGTGACGAAATTGCGCTATTTATCAAATATGAAGCTTCAAATATGGATAATATATCAATCCCCGACGGAATAGATATTCAAAATTATATTGATAATTATTCAGATGAATATGAAAAAGAGGTTATTATAGCTAATACAGACGGAACAATAACACAGCTTAATTCTTCTGCCGATAAAACAAAGCCTGTTGCTATAATATCTGATTTAACGGATTTGTATATAAAAGCTGATATAAACGAAGCTCAAATTTCCAATGTTTATGTAGGTCAACAGGTAATAGTTACAGGGGACGGCTTTGAAGGTTTTGAGTATACGGGAGAGGTGACATATATTTCTCCTGTTGCAAAGCAAGTAAGCCATACGACGTATACGGAAACGGTAGTATCTGTAACAATAGATATAATAAACGCAGATGAAAAAATACGTCCCGGTTTTTCTGCAAATGTAGGGATAATAACACAGGTATCGGAAAACGCTCTTACTGTGCCACACGAAGCGCTAAGCTACGATGAAAATAATAAAAGCTGTGTATATATTCTAAAAAACGGAAAAATAGAGTCAAATTATGTTGAAACAGGGTTAATGAGTACAAATTTAATTGAAATTACAAGCGGAATAGAAGACGGGGATATTATAATAAAAAATCCGCCTGAAAATTTAAAAACGGTGCAAGTGTTTAAATTGAGGTAAACGATGCTTAAAGATATAATAAAAAACGCATTTAAAAATTTGAAGAGAAAAAAACTACGTACTTTTCTTACAATGTTAGGTATAATTATAGGTATAAGCTCTGTAACCACCATACTTTCAATAGGAAAAAGCGGAGAAGAGGCTATAATGAGTGAGTTTGACCGTTTTGGTCTCAACGGACTTACTGTAAAAGGAGTTGTTGACGAAAACGGAGTAAAAGGACAGCTTGATTATAAAAAAATGTCACTTATTAAAAAAAGTGTAAATGACGTAACGCAAATAATGCCTGTAATTTATTATTACGGTAACGTTACAACAAATGCAGGTAATAAAGAATGTATGGTATGGGGAATAGGAGACAATGCCAAAAAAGTAATCTCTCAAACAACAATTTACGGAAACAATATTTCAAAATCTGATATTATGACCTCATCAAATGTCTGTATAATAGATAACGTTTTATCGAAGAAGCTTTTTAATAAAGAAAACAGTGTAGGTATGGAGCTTAAGGTATTAGTAAACGGAGTAGCAATAAAGTTAAAGGTAAAAGGGGTAGTAAACGTCAAAGAAAGTATATTGATGAATACTGCCGGTGATTATATCCCTTCTTTTATTTATATGCCTTATACAACAATAGAAGATAATTTAAAGGTAAAAGAATTTGACCAGCTTGTTATAAATGTAAAGGACGGAAAAGATTTAGACACAGTCGGAAATAAAATAATATCTCTTTTATCTGCAACAACAAATACTCAAAACGGCTACTATGTTGAAAATATGGTAAAACAAAAGCAGAAAATAGAAAACATAATAAATATTGTAACGGGAATTGTTTCTGCGGTTGCAGGAGTTTCCCTTGTTGTTGGCGGATTGGGAATAATGACAATAATGCTTGCAGCGGTAACAGAAAGGAAAAGAGAAATAGGAATAAAAAAAGCAGTAGGGGCAACGAAATGGCACATTTTAAGTGAAATTTTAGCCGAAAGCGTTATGATAACTCTTATGGGAGCAGTAGTCGGATTAGTGTTAAGTGCCGTAATTGTAGGTGCTGCAAATGTATTTTTAGGCTTTGAAAGCAAAATAAATATAATAATTATGCTATTGTCCTTGATTTTTTCTGCATTTGTTGGTATAATTTTCAGTGTATACCCTGCTAAGAAGGCGTCGGAGCTATTGCCGATAAATGCTTTGAGAAACGAATAGAGCAGTTATGTGTCGGAGGACAGTTGTATGACCTTGTTTTGTGATTGCAGAATTAACAGCGAAATAAAAGAAAATATCGAAAAATTGGGATACAATTATTTTCTTGTAGATCCAATCGACGAGCTTGAAAGTGCTGTTGCATCGCATCCCGATATGCAGCTTTTCAAACGAAAAGACGGAAGCGTTGTTGTGGCAAAGAATGCTAAGAAATCTCTTTTTGAAAAGCTAGATGAAATAAAAGCAAAAATAATTTTAAGTGAAAATATTGTTTGCTCACCATATCCTTTTGAGGTTTCTCTTAACGCTTGCTTTGTGGGAGATACTCTTTTTTGCAATACAGCTTATACCGATAAAAATGTACTTTGTGAAAAAAAGGTACATATAAATCAAGGCTATGCCAGATGTTCTATTCTACCAATAGCAGAAAATGCTTTTATTACTCAGGATAAAGGGATAAGTAAAAAAGCAAAGGAAAATGGTTTTGAGGTATTGGAGGTAAATCCTTATGATATTTTGCTTGAAGGCCATAACCACGGATTTATCGGAGGCTGTGGCGGACTTGTAGAAAACACTCTTTTGCTTTACGGAAAAGCAAATGAAAAAATGCGTGAGTTTGCAAAAGCTTTTGAAATAGAAATAAAAGAGCTTTATAATGGACCTCTAACTGATTTCGGAAGCATTATAGCTGTTTAGAGCATATAATGTACGGGGTGATTATATTGCGCTGTACATCTAAGAAAAAAAGCCGTTCTTTTAAAATTTTTTCTATTATTCTTATTTTTATATCTTTGTTGATAATATTTATAATAGTTGATTTGAAAACAAGACCTATTGTAAAATCTTCACTTGCAGCACAAGCAGACAGAGAGGCTGTAAAAATAATAAACGATATTGTTATAAAAGAGCTTGAAGATGTAACATATGAAAGTCTTGTAGATGTAAGCAGAGATAATGAAAATAATGTTACCTCAATTCAGACAAATATCAAGCAACTTAATTTACTTAAAGCAAGGCTAAATAAAGAAATGCTGAGCTATATTGAAAAAATGGAAAATGAAAAAATAAAAATTGCATTGGGAACCTTGACCGGTAATGAATTTCTTCTGGGAAGGGGCCCCGAGATAACATATATTCTTGATATATACGGAATTGCGCACACTTCTTTTATAAATAACTTCGAAGCTGTAGGAATAAATCAAACAAGGCACAGTATTTTTATAGAAATCACAGTAGATGTAGGCGCAATTCTTACAGGGTACCGAACATCAAGCGAGGTTACTACGTCGGTACTTGCGGCAGAAACAATAATTGTTGGAAAAGTTCCACAGTTTTATTCGGGCTATAATCGTTTAATCGAAAATCTTAATTAGGAGAAAATAATGGAAGCTGAAAAAAGAATAGACCAATTGATTGCTGAAATTGAATATCATAACCGTCGTTATTATAATGAGGATAACCCCGAAATTTCCGATTATCAGTACGATATGCTTTTAAGAGAGCTTGAAAAGCTTGAAGAGCAATATCCTCATTTAAAAAGAGCTCATTCTCCTACGCAACGAGTTGGCGGAGAAGCTTTAAAGGGCTTTGATGAGGTAGTTCATCAGGTGCCCCTTGAAAGTCTTCAGGATGCTTTTTCTTTTGAAGAGATAGAGGACTTTGACAGGCGGGTAAGAGAAGTAGTTGATAATCCTACTTATGTTGTTGAACTAAAAATTGACGGACTTTCAGTTTCTCTTGAATATGAAAACGGAGTTTTTATAAGGGGAGCTACAAGAGGTAACGGTATAGTAGGAGAAGATGTAACGCAAAATTTAAAAACAGTTAAATCTATTCCCTTGGTTTTGGAAAATGCACCTCAAAGCCTTATTGTACGTGGCGAAGTTTATATGCCTAAAAAAAGCTTTGAAGCAGTAAATGAAGCAAGAGAAAAAAATTCTGAACCCTTGTTTGCAAATCCAAGAAATGCCGCAGCAGGATCTTTAAGATTGCTTGATAGCAAAATTACAGCTTCAAGAGGTCTTGACATTTTTGTATTTAATCTTCAGGTAAGCTCTGAAGATATAGCATTAAATCACTTTGAAAGTCTTGAATATCTGAAAAAATTAGGCTTTAAGGTAAGTCCGTGTTTCAATAGATTTAATAATATTTCCCAAGTAATCGAAGAAATAGACAGATTGGGACAAATGAGAGAAGAGCTTAGTTTTGATATCGACGGAGCTGTTGTTAAGGTTGATAGCTTTACAGATAGAGGAAGATTGGGAAGCACCTCTAAGTTTCCTAAATGGGCAATAGCTTTTAAATATCCACCGGAAAAGAAGCCTACAAAGCTTATTGATATAGTTATAAACGTAGGAAGAACAGGAGTACTTACTCCTAACGCTGTTTTAGAGCCTGTAAGACTTGCAGGAACAACTGTGTCAAAAGCAACCTTGCACAATAAGGATTATATTTCCCAAAAGGATATAAGAATAGGTGATACTGTAATTGTTCAAAAGGCAGGGGACATAATTCCCGAAATTGTTGAGGTTGATAAATCAAAGAGAACAGGAAATGAAAAGGTATTTGAAATGCCTAAGCTTTGTCCTGAATGTTCATCGCCTGTTTTTGAAGACGAGTCAGAGGTAGCTGTCAGATGTGTAAACCCCGAATGTCGTGCACAGACGGTGCGCAATATTATACATTTTTGTTCAAAGCCTGCTATGGATATTGAAGGCTTAGGTACGGCAGTAGTTGAAACTTTGGTACAAGAGAGTATAATAAGCTCTTCGGCTGATTTGTATTATATAAAAAAAGAAGATATTGAAGCTTTGGAGCGTCAAGGCGAAAAATCTGCACAGAATTTGATGGATTCAATTGAAAAATCAAAAGAGAATGACCTTTCTAAACTGCTATTTGCATTAGGTATAAGAGGAGTCGGAGAAAAGGCGGCAAAGGTTATATCAAAGAAATTCAAAACTCTTGATAATATAGAAAATGCACCGTATGAAGAACTGGTTGAAATTGATGATATAGGCCCTGTAATTGCTATGAGTATAGTACAGTTTTTTGAACTTGAGTCTACAAAGCATCTTATAACAAGACTCAGAGAAGCAGGGGTAAATACCTCTTCCAAAGAAACTGCATTAAGCAATAAATTTGAAAATATGACCTTTGTTTTAACAGGAACGCTTGAAACTCTTAAACGTGATGAAGCGGCGGCTTTGATTGAAAAGCACGGCGGAAAGGTTTCTTCGAGTGTTTCTAAAAAGACAAGTATTGTAGTTGCGGGAGAAGAAGCCGGAAGCAAACTGAAAAAAGCAAATGAGCTTAATATAACTGTTATTTCCGAACAGGAATTTTTAAATATGATAGGAGAGTAATTAAAATGGCAATCGAAAGAGAGGATATTCTTCATATAGCAAAGCTTTCAATGCTGGAAATTGATGAAGAAAATATCGAAAAATTGAGTAAGGACTTTAATAATATCGTAGATATGGTTGATAAGCTTGGAGAGCTTAAATGTGATGAGGAGCTTGAAATATCAACAGAAGGTCTTTATAACGTACTTAGAGCTGATGAGGTTAAGGAATCCTTTGACAGAGATAAAATTCTTGAAAATGCACCTCAGAAAAAAGCAGGCTGCTTCTTTGTACCTAAAATCGTAGAATAGGATTTTTTCAGACTTGAAAGGAATGTTATAAAAATGGAATTGTGTAAACTTACTATAACGGAGCTTTCAAAAATGCTTCGTGAAAAGAAAATAAGCGCTTCTGAGCTTACAGCAGACGTATACACTCAAATAGAAAAGGTTGAAAATGACGTAAAAAGCTACATAACCTTGCAAAAGGATGAAGCTATGAAAAAGGCGGCTAAAATTGATGAAAAATTTGCCGCAAATGAAGATATGCCTTTGCTTGCGGGAATTCCTGCGGGAATAAAGGACAATATATGCACACAGGGTATAAAAACTACCTGTGCTTCAAAAATTCTTGAAAATTTTGTACCTCCCTACAGCGCAACTGTTATGAACAGATTTGAAGAACAGGGGGTAATTACTGTAGGAAAGCTCAATATGGATGAATTTGCTATGGGCTCTTCCTGCGAAAACTCCGCATTCTTTAAAACTAAAAACCCTCACGACCTTGAAAGAGTTCCC
>SVMS01000039.1 GCA_015067255.1 Oscillospiraceae bacterium | reverse complement strand
TACAACATTAAAAAAGAACCTGGAGTTGATTAACTCCAGGCCTAAAAAAGTTTTACATTATCAAAAACCTTTGGATTTATTTGACGATTGCATTAAAAAGTGTTGCACTTAGTTTGACAATTCATCTAAAGCTCAATGTTTTTTTAGGGGGTTAGATTTTAGAAAGGCTTTGTTCGATGTCCTCGATAATGTCATCAACATTTTCAAGACCTACTGAGAAACGAACAAGACCGGGATTTATTCCTGCGCTTACAAGCTGTTCATCGCTAAGCTGTCTGTGAGTAGCACTTGCAGGGTGCAATACACAGGTTCTTATATCTGCAACGTGTACCTCGTTTGAAGCAAGCTTTAAGCCGTCCATAAATTTAACGGCATTAGCCTTTCCGCCCTTAACAATAATTGAAATTACACCGCTTGCGCCCTTTAAATATTTCTGAGCAAGAGCATAACAGCTGTCACTCTTAAGACCGGGGTAAATTACTTTTTCAATCTTGTCGCTTTTTTCAAAATACTCAGCAACCTTCATAGCATTTTCGCAGTATTGCTTCATTCTTATAGAAAGAGTTTCCAAGCCAAGATTTAAAAGAAATGCGGAATTTGCGGCAGGATATGCTCCGAAATCACGCATAAGCTGCATTCTTGCTTTAATTATATATGCCATTTTTCCGTAGGTTTCGGTGTAACAAATTCCGTGATAGGACTCGTCAGGCTCAGTAAATTCGGGGAATTTGCCGTTGGTCCAATCAAAGTTTCCGCTGTCAACTATTACACCGCCTACCTGAAGCGCGTGGCCGTCCATATATTTTGAGGTGGAATTTACAATTATGTCTGCACCAAATTCAATGGGCTTACATAAAACAGGCGTTGCAAAGGTGTTGTCAACAATAAGAGGAACATTGTGAGCGTGAGCCACTCTTGCAAATTTTTCTATATCCAATACTGTCAAAGCAGGGTTTGCTATTGTTTCTCCGAAAACAGCCTTTGTATTTTCTTTAAAAGCTTTATTGATAGTTTCTTCATCGTCATTACTGTCAACAAAAATACATTCGATACCCATTTTTTTAAGGGTTACAGCAAAAAGATTGAAGGTGCCTCCGTATATTTGCGAGGTGCTTATAAAGCTGTCTCCGGCATGGCATATATTTAAAATTGAAAGCAAAGAAGCCGCCTGACCGGAGGAGGTGCACATAGCGCCTATACCGCCCTCTAAATCTGCAATTTTTGCTTCAACAGCCATAACTGTAGGATTTGCAAAGCGTGAATATATCAGAGCTTTTGTAGGCTCGTCAAATACATCTCCTACGTCCTGAGTAGAGTCAAATACATAGGTGGTGCTTTGATATATAGGTACAACTCTCGGTTCTGTATTTTTAGGTGTGTAGCCTGAGTGTAGGCATTTAGTTTCGTCTCTCATTTTCTTATCCTTTCTTTAGAGTATTATATATTATTTACAGTATAGCATATAAAAATCTAAAAAACAATCTAAATTTTATATCGGTACTTGAAAAAAGTGTAAAAATTTGATAAAATAAAATGATTGAAAAATAAGATAGAAGTGAATTGATTGATATATTTTGATAACAGCGCTACGACAGCTTTATATGACGACGTTTTTGAGCTTGTTGCAAAGCTTTTAAAGGAGCAGTTCGGTAATGCTTCTTCCTTACACCGTCTTGGCTTTAATGCTGAAAAATATGTAACTGAGGCACGTATTCAGGTTGCACAGCTTTTACAGTGCCGTGAGGATGAGATTTATTTCACCTCGGGCGGAACGGAAAGCGATAATATTGCCGTATTCGGTACTGCTCTTACGAAAAAGAACGTGGGCAAAAGAATAGTTACAACGGAAATTGAGCATCCCGCTGTTAAAAACTGCTGTCTTGCTTTGGAAAAACAAGGCTTTGAGATTGTTTTTATTAAGCCTGAAAACAATAAAATAAACAATCAGGATATTCTTGATGCTATAACTAAAGAAACTATTTTGGTAAGCTGTATGTCCGTAAACAACGAAACGGGCGAAATCCTTGATTTGTCGGGAATAAAAGAGAAAATGAAGCAGGTTGGAAGCAGAGGGCTTTTCCATATAGACAATATTCAAGGCTTTGGAAAAATCAAAAATATTTTAAATTATTCTCCAGACCTTGTGAGCATCAGCTCCCATAAACTGCACGGTCCCAAGGGTGTAGGCGCTCTTTATATAAAGAAGGGTACAAATTTTGTTTCTCATATTTGCGGCGGCGGTCAGGAAAAAAATATCCGCAGCGGAACATATAATATGCCCTCTATTGCAGGCTTTGGACTTGCTTGCAAAATAAAGACGCAAAAAATCAATGAGGACAAGAAAAAGGTAAACGAGTTAAGTGCTTATCTTATTGAAAAATTAAAGGCACTTCCCTTTGAGGTAATACTTAACATACCCTCAAATCATTTGGGATATATAGTAAATTTTTCTGTTACGGGCATTAAAAGCGAGGTGCTTTTGCACTTTCTTGAGAGTAAGGATATTTATGTATCATCAGGCTCCGCCTGCTCGTCTAAATCGAAAAAAGGCTCTCCTGTGCTAAATGCTATGGGGCTTGAGTCAAAGGTTATTGACAGCTCAATAAGAGTAAGTTTTTGCGCTTCTAATACCAAAGAGGAAATAGATGCACTTACACAGGCGCTTATTGAAGCTGATAAATCTCTTGCAAAAGTAAACCCGAAAGGATAAAGAATAATGAGAGAAATAATACTTTTAAAGCAAGGCGAAATGGTGCTTAAAGGTCAGAACAAGCGTACCTTTGAGGAACGCCTGATGAAAAATTTAAGATATGTTCTTCGTCCTCTCGGAGAATTTAAGCTTTACAGCGCACAGTCTACTGTGTATGTTGAGCCTTTGGGCGATGAGAATATAGATACTGCCGTTGTTGCTCTTTCAAAGGTTTTCGGTCTTAATACAGTTATTCGCTGTGCTGTATGTGAAAAAGATATGAAGGATATTTCCGCCAAGGCTCAGGAGTATTTATATGAGCGTCTGAAAAACGCTAAAACCTTTAAGGTTTCGGCGAAAAGGGCAGATAAAAAATTCCCCTTGACATCTCCTGAGATTTGCGCTGAATTAGGCGGTAAAATTTTAGAAAAATTTTCTCATTTAAAGGTAGACGTAATAAATCCCGATGTAACTGTTTTTGTTGAGGTAAGAGATTACAATGCCTTTATAAGAGGGGCGGAGGTAAAAGGTGCAGGCGGAATTCCTGTTGGAATGAGCTCAAAAGCACTACTGCTTCTTTCAGGCGGAATTGACAGTCCTGTTGCAGGTTATATGACTGCAAAAAGAGGAGTTATAGTGGAAGCAATTCATTTCCATTCTTACCCTTACACCAGCGAACGTGCAAAGGAAAAGGTAATAACTCTTGCAAAGAAAATGAGTGCATATACAGGAAGAATAGCCTTGCATATTGTTCCCTTTACTCAAATTCAGGAAGAGCTCAGAGATAAATGTAAAACCGATTTATTCACAGTGCTTATGCGCAGAATAATGATGCGTATAGCAGAAAGAATAGCAGAGAAAACAGGCGCAATAGGACTTATAACGGGAGAGAGTATAGGTCAGGTTGCCAGTCAGACCATGGAGGCTATGGCGGTTACAAATTCCGTTGTAAGTATTCCTGTATTTCGTCCTGTAATTGCTCTTGATAAAGATGAAATAATTGAAATTGCCAGAAAAATAGATACTTTTGAGACCTCTGTCTTACCCTATGAGGATTGCTGTACAGTCTTTGCTCCCAAGCACCCGAAAACAAAGCCGAAGCTCTATGAGCTTATAGCTGAGGAAGCAAAGCTTGATATGGAAGCTCTTATACAAAACGCAGTTGAAAATACCGAGCTGATGATAGTTTAAAAGAAAGGATTTGAGTTTATGATTTTCAATACCTTTATGCCTGTGCGTGTGATTTCGGGAACAGGCTGTGTAAAAGAATTTGACTATTCCTCCTTTGGCAAAAAATGTCTTATAATGACAGGGAGAACAGCGGCGCAAAAAAGCGGACTGCTTGATGACCTTATTGCTGCTCTTGAAAAAATGTCGGTAGAATATATAACCTTTTCGGAGGTTGAGCAAAATCCTCACGTCAACACCTGTCATTATGCAGGAGAGCTGGCAAGAGAATTTGAAGCTGATTTTATAATCGGTGCAGGCGGCGGCTCTGCTATGGATGCGGCAAAGGCAGCGGCTGTCTACACTAAAAACCCCGACTTTGAGCCCAATGATATTTTTACAAAAAAAGTAACCTCTGCGCTTCCTTTTATCCTTATAGGAACTACTGCAGGAACGGGAAGCGAGGTTACTAAGGTTTCGGTACTGAGCTTTGATTTTAACGGAAAGCCCTATAAAAGAAGCTTTAAAGATGACCTTACCTATGCAACTGTTGCCCTTTGCGACAGTACATATACAAATACACTTAATTGGGAAATTACATCTTCCTCGGCTCTTGATATTATATGTCACGCCGTTGAATCCTATTTTTCAAAACAGGCGGACTGCCTTTCCAAAACCTACGCTCTAAAAGCTATTGAAATAGGCTGGAAAGCAATAGTTAAAGCTCATTGGCAGAATATAGTTGAAAAGCGTCAGATAGAGGGCGCTTGCAGACAGGATCTTTTAACTGCTTCTATTTTCGGCGGTCTTGCCATAAATAAAACAGGAACCTGTTTTCCTCACGCTTTGAGCTATGCTCTGACATCCCGTCAGAATATTATACACGGTAAAGCCTGTGCGTATTTCTTACCCGAATTTATCCGCAGAATGTCAAAGATTGATGAAAACGGGGTAAAGCTTATTGCGGAAGCTACGGGCGAAGCTTCTATTGACGATTTTATAACAGGAATCGAAAGTCTTAGCGGGGCTCGTCCCACTTTAAGTATTGACGATTGCTATGAATATACAGAGCTTAGCAAGGATTCCGCAAGCATAAGAAACGCTCTTGTTAATTTGGAAGAGCAAGAAGTTTTTGAAATTTATAAAAAGCTTTTTACAAATAAATTCAATTAAAAGAAAGAGGTTTTTTAAATGTTAGACATTAAAAATTATATTGATGATTTTCCCAATTTCCCCATTGAAGGCGTTTTGTTCCGTGATATTACTCCTATTTTAAAAAATCCTGAGGCTTATAACTTTACCATTGACAGCTTTATTGAAATAATTAAAGAAAAATTCCCCGAGGTAACTCATATAGTTGCTCCCGAATCCCGTGGCTTCTGGATTGGCTGTCCTGTTGCGGCAAAACACAATTTACCCCTTATCCCTGTCAGAAAGCCCGGAAAGCTTCCCGGTGAAAATATCGGTGTTGAGTATTCTCTTGAATACGGAAACAACGGCCTTTTTATGCGTAAGGGCGTTATAAAAGAAGGAGACAAAATAGTTATTATTGACGATATTTTAGCTACAGGAGGTACCCTAAGAGGAATGGAAGAGCTTTGTGAAAAGCAGGGAGCTAAGGTGCTTGGCTCTATTATGCTTATAGAGCTTTTAGACTTAAAGGGAAAAGATAATGTTAAAGCACCTGTATATTCTTTAGTACAATATTAAGGTGATATTTAATGCGAGCAAGAAAGAAAAAACATACAAACGACCGTTTACAAAAGCACAGCGACATTCTTTTAGAATGTCAGCTTTTGGAAAAGGAAAGTATATTTAAAAACAATAACCCTATGCACCTTGAAATAGGCTGCGGAAAGGGAAGCTTTATAACGGCGGCGGCACAGCAAAACCCTCAAATCAACTTTATTGCCATGGAAAAGGTGAGCGACGTTGCGGTTATGGCGGTAGAAAAAGCGGCAGAGGCACAGCTTGAAAACGTGCGCTTTATTATTGGTGATGCGGCAAATTTACAGGAGCTTTTCAGTCCTCAAAGTCTTGAATGTGTATATATAAATTTCTGCGACCCGTGGCCCAAAAAGAAGCAGCATAAAAGAAGATTGACACACCCCAACTTTTTAAAGCTGTATAAAGAGCTTCTTACCTCCGGCGGCGAAATCTGCTTTAAAACAGACAATCGGGACCTTTTTGATTTTTCGGTTGAGCAGATGGGAGCTTTTGAAGGCTTTGAACTTACTTATGTAACCTACGATTTGCATAACAGCGACAGAGCAAAGGATAATATTATCACTGAATATGAGTATAAATTCAGCTCTCAGGGTATGCCTATACATATGCTGACTTTGAAAAAATTATAAAAATAAAGCTTTGGGTTAAACTATCGGCGTGAAAGTTTTTGAAACGGTGAGGTGGCTGTCATTCAGTATTTCAACTATCACGCTATTGCTAAAAAGCTAATTGCACAGAAAAAGCTTATTGCTTATTATTATACTCAAAGGCATAATAAAATTTCTCCTGCTCTTGTGCTTTTGTTTGACGATTATGCGCACCCTGTTTTGCCAATAAGGCAAGAACGTTGGAAAGAGTATGAGAAAATTTTACCTGAGGACAAACGAATATCAAAGATATGGGTTGCACCCTAAAGGGCAGTAAAAAGAAGTACGAAAAATTCGTACTTCTTTTAATTTTGCATCATACCGCCACAAGCAAGGCATTTGGACGCTAAACGCCACTTGCTAAGAGAGAGCCTAAAGCCCTTTCACCCATCTCAAAAAAAGTGATATTGTGAAACAGGTCTCACAGTGTTATTTTGTATAACAGCAAAGTTATATTAAAACCTGCGGTTTTAGTGTTATTTTATCGCCTTAAAACTGCCCAAGACAAATATAACTGCGAAGCAATACAACTCGCCTTTGGCGAATAAAACTGGCGTTGTGTCCTTACGGATACAATGCCTTCGTGGTGTTTATTTTTTTGCAAAAAATTACACTAAATTGCACAGTATGTTTTAAAAAATAGAAGCAAATAAAAAGAAAGGAGTAATAAAAATGAAAAAGATACATTATGTTATTGACAAATACGGCTCAGTAACCCCTGAAATATGCGACGGAGTTATAGAAAATGAAAATAACGTAACCTTGCTTACAGCAAGCTTCCCCGAAGAGCTTTCCGACTATATAAAAACGGTTATTTTTAAAACTGAAAAAAACATACTTCTTGCAGACGGCTCAAAAACAAAAAAAGTTCAGCTTGTTATAGATGATAAGGGAATAGAGCTTCAGAGCAGTCTTATAAATGCAAGAATAAGTGAAATTTCCTTTAAAGCACTTTCAAAGGATCAGGTCAGATGCTTTACAACTAAAATTTCAAGCTTTCCGTTTCTATCTGATTCCTTGACGGCAGATGCGGGAGCACCTTATCCCTTACCGTCGGGACTTGTTTTTAAAAGCGGAAAAAACATAGAAATTAACGAGCAAAAAAATGAAAGTATAAGAAAAATTTGTATAGCTATGGCTTCTCCATTGGAAGAAAAGCTTGACATAACAGATGTGAAAGGACTTTCCGATGCTCTTGAAAACAAGCTTGATAAAACTGGAATGGGAGAAATTACCGACAACAACTATTCGGATGCAGATAAAGCTGTTGTGGACAGAGTAGCGGCGCTTGAAGTTGAAGATTATGAACCGAATCTTTTAAAAAAAGCTGTGAAATACGCTAATCATGCAACTTATGCTATGGTTGCGAATTCAAGCGAGAGAAGCTCTGCTGCTATTGGATATGTAAATATAGACGGCAAAGTAAAAACCATATATGAAGAAATAAATAAAAGAATGACTTTCCCGAGTGTTCATAATATAAATACTCAAAATTTATCTGTTACTTTTATGAATAATACAATTTACAACTCTTCCGAAAGCTCTCCGTTGAAATCACTTACCATAAATGTTTCTTATGTTACCGTAGGAGATACTATGGGGATTGATTTTACCTGTCTTGATATGCCCTCTGTTACTGTAAATTCAAGCGTAGATGTCGCCTTTGTATATAAAGGACTTGACTGCGAGGACGGAATCTTTTCTCCGGCAAGCGGAACACGTTATAATCTTACACTATACTATGACGGCGTGCGTATGATCGTATACGTGGCATGATAAAATAGAATGTAGAACGGAGACACTTCATATGAAGTAGCCTCCGTTTTTCTATGCAAAATACAAATAACACTTTCAAAGATTGAAAATGTAATGGGTTATATGCTTTGAGAAGGGCAAATACTTGCTGAAAAAAATATCCTTTTCGGTGGGTAAAGTTATATTGCAAACTAAAGTTTGCATTGATATTTGACCTACGGTCAAGTTATATGAAAGCCTTACGACTTTCGTTATATTATATTCGCCCCGAAAACTGTCCGAAGGCGAATATAATTGAGGCGCACTTCCTTACGGAGTGCGCCTCAATTACAGTCATTTTTTTACGGAAGGATATTTCCTGCGCTTGTATATATTTCGTACCATTCTTCTCGGCTTAACTTTATGTCGCAAGCCTTTATACAATCAAGCATTCTTTGAATGTTCATAGTGCCGATAATTGGCTGCATATTTGCAGGGTGTCTTAATATCCACGCCAAAGCTATACAAGTGCTTGAAACACCGTAAGCTTTTCCTGTTTTTTCAAGACATTCATTTAGCTTTTCAAACTTGGGGTTTCCAATATAAGTACCTTCAAAAAAGCCGTATTGGAAAGGAGACCAGGGCTGAATTGTGATATCGTTAAGTCTGCAAAAATCAAGAACGCTTCCGTCACGGCAGACAGCACTGTCATTTTCCATATTTACATTTATTCCGTTTGATATCATAGTACAGTTTGTTACGGAAAATTGTAGTTGATTAACGTTTATAGGTACGTTTAAATGCTTTTCCAAAAGCATAATTTGCATAGGATTATGGTTAGATACGCCGAAATGACGCACCTTTCCGCTTGTTTTGAGAACATCAAAGGCTTCTGCAACCTCTTCGGGCTCACATAACGCATCGGGACGATGAAGCAATAAAACATCAAGATATTCGGTGTTGAGTCTTTGAAGAATTTTATCTACAGAGCTTAATATATGCTCCTTTGAAAAGTCATACATTCCTTTTTTAATTGCGCATTTTGACTGAATTATAACCTTTTCGCGTACAGACGGGGACATATTAAGAGCCTTTGAAAAAAGTCTTTCACACTCTCCGCCGCCGTAAATGTCTGCGTGGTCAAAAAAGTTTGCGCCGTTTTCTATTGCGGTTTTTAAAAATTTTTCGGCATCCTCAGGCTCTAAACCTGTAAGCCGCATACAGCCGATTGCAACTGCAGGAACGGTAAGTCCTGTTTTTCCAAGCTTTACATATTTCATTTTATCACTGCCTTTTTTCTACAACGCTAAGAAGCTTTTCGGGAGTTGTATGAGAAAAAATTGTATATCTGGGTATTCTCATAAGGTCTATACCCGGCTTTGCGTGGTTTTCATAGGTGGAAAAGCCGTATTTGAAGCCAAGCTCTCTCAAAAAGCTTCTGACAGCTTCGTTGTGCTTTCCGATAGGATATGCAATATACTCACAGCCGTTAAGCTTTTCCTTACAGATTGTTATGTCGTCAATAACCTCTTGCTTATTAGAGGTTGTATAGTCAATGTGCTTATCGTGTCCGTGGCAGGCAAAGAAGAAAACATCTGTATTTTTTTCGATATCTGTTTTATTTATATACTGCCAAGCGTTAGGGTCGGGGTTATATTCCATATCGGGAACATCATAAAACCTTGTCATTGAAAAAAGTATTGCCTTATATCCGTATTTGCGTAAAATAGGGGCTGCAATAGCTATAT
This sequence comes from Oscillospiraceae bacterium, assembly GCA_015067255.1. NCBI lineage: Bacteria > Bacillati > Bacillota > Clostridia > Eubacteriales > Oscillospiraceae > Oscillospiraceae bacterium. The sequence goes on along the minus strand of SVMS01000039.1, from coordinate 5,574 downwards.
TGCTTTTATATCCGTCATCAAAGGTTATAAGAACGCTTTTTCTTCTCAAGGTTTTTTCACCCTTTAAAAAGGCAATAGCGTCCTCGTGGGAAACAGCCTTGTAGCCGTTGTCATACAGTATCTTGATTTGCGCTTCAAATTGGGACTCTGTGTGGATAATTGAATTTCCGCTGACCTGCTGCGCATATTCGTCCTTCACCAAATGGTGAAACAACAAAATAGGAAGGCCCGATTCGTTGACATTGAAGCCTGTGGGGTCTTCAGGCTCTTCTACCTCAGAGCTTGAGGGCAAAGAGGAAATTTCGCTTTGAATTTGTGAGCTTAAAATGCTTTCAGAGGAAACATTTTGTTCAGGCACTGAATTACAGGAGCATAAAAGCAGCACGGGAAGTAATAATAAAAATAATTTTTTCATAATAAAGGCTGACCTTTCTTTTGTTAACTGATTTTTAAATTATTTTGTTATGCTTGAAAAAGAAATGAACTTATGATATACTACAATAGTTATAGTATGCTCAATTAGGATATCAAATTCAATCTGTAATGTCAAGGAGAAAAACGAATGGACAATTTGCATATAGAACAGCAGATTACAAGAACCTTAGAAGAAAATTATATGCCTTATGCGATGAGTGTTATTATTTCCCGTGCTATTCCCGAAATAGACGGTTTTAAGCCATCTCACCGCAAGCTTTTATATACGATGTATAAAATGGGACTTATAAATAATGCCCGTACAAAGTCTGCTAACGTTGTGGGACAGACAATGAAGCTAAACCCTCACGGCGACCAGGCGATTTATGAAACTATGGTGCGTCTTTCAAGGGGACATCAGGCATTATTGCACCCTTTTGTAGACTCTAAGGGAAATTTCGGAAAAGCCTATTCGAGAGATATGGCATATGCGGCTTCAAGATATACAGAGGTTAAGCTTGACCCTATTTGCACAGAGCTTTTTGCAGATATAGATAAGGATACGGTTGAATTTGTAGATAACTACGATAATTCTATGAAAGAGCCTACCTTACTGCCCACTACTTATCCTAATGTGCTTGTAAATGCCAATCAGGGTATTGCTGTCGGTATGGCTTCAAATATATGCTCATTTAACTTGTCAGAGGTTTGTAAAACCGCTATTGAATATATAAAAAATCCCGAGCATATAATATCTTCAACTCTTATTGCTCCCGATTTTTCCACCGGCGGCACAATAATAATGTCCCACGATACTATAAACGAAATTTACCGTACAGGAAGAGGCTCCTTTAAGGTACGTGCGAAATATACTTATGACAAAAAGGAAAATTGTATAGAAATTACAGAAATTCCCTATACTACCACAGTAGAAGCTATAATGGATAAAATATCCGAGCTTTATAAGGCGGGAAGTCTTAAAGAAATTTCTGATATCCGTGACGAAACTGACCTTAAAGGTCTTAAAATAACTATAGATTTAAAGCGCGGTGTCGATGCTGATAAGCTTATGACACGCCTTTATAAGCAAACTCCTCTGCAGGACAGCTTCCCTTGTAATTTCAATATTTTGGTTGGCGGTATGCCCAGAGTTATGGGTATTGCCGAAATTTTAGAGGAATGGACGGCTTTCCGTACAGAATGTATTAAAAGACAGGTCTTTTTTGACCTTAATAAGAAAAAAGAAAAACTGCATCTTTTGTACGGCTTAAGAGAAATTCTTCTTGATATTGACAAGGCTATACGTATTGTCCGTGAAACAGAGGAAGAGGCAGAGGTAATTCCTAACCTTATGATAGGCTTTGGAATAGATGAGGTGCAGGCTGAATATATTGCAGAAATAAAGCTGAGAAACCTTAATAAAGAGTATATTTTAAAGAGAATAGACGAAACCGAGCAGCTTGAAAAGGATATTGCCGATTTAGAAGAAACTCTTCAGAGTAAAGCAAAAATCAGAAAAATAATTATAAAACAGCTTGAAGCTGTTGATAAAAAATTCGGCACAAAAAGACTTACCGATATTGTTTATCAGGATGAAATAGAGGAATACAGCGAAGAAAGCAATATCGAAGATTATCCTGTAACAGTATTTATAACAAAAAGCGGTTACTTTAAAAAGATAACTCCTCTCTCCTTGAGAATGGGCGGAGAACATAAGCTAAAAGAGGGCGATACAATAGCTCAAAGCTTTGAAACCACAAACAAAGCAGAGCTTATAGTATTTACCGATAAATTTCAGGCTTATAAAGCTCATCTTTACGATTTTGCAGATTCAAAGGCAAGCGTGTTAGGTGAATATTTACCCTCTGTTATGCACTTTGAAGAGGGAGAAAACGTTGTTTTTGCAGTTGTTACTACCGATTATAAGGGCTATTTATGTGTTGCTTTCAGAAACGGTAAAGTAGCTAAGGTTGAGCTTTCCTCTTACGCAACCAAAACCAACCGCAAAAAGCTTATAAATGCATATTCTTCAAAGGAGGAAGCAGTTGCGTTTTTACAGCTTGAAAACGATTGCGATTTAGTGCTTCATTCTTCAAACGGCAAGGTGCTTATAGTAAATACAGGCGCAATAGCACCTAAGGCATCAAGAGATACTCAGGGTGTTGCCGTAATGACTCAAAAGGGTAAAAACTATCTGTTTAAAATGGATTTTCTTAAAGAGGATACCTTTAAAAAGCCCGATTATTACAGAACAAAAACTCTTCCTGCCGTTGGCTGCTTCTTAAAGGGAGAGGACCAGGATAACGATCAATTAACACTTTAATTATAGCCTTTTGAAAGGATAGATATAAATGGGATTTTTAGAAAAGCTTTTTGGTATCGGAAGCCAAAAGGAAGTTAAAAGAATAATGCCTCTTTTGGAGAAGGTAAATTCTTTTGAAGAAGCATTTAAAAAATTATCCGATGAAGAGCTTAAAGCAAAAACAAACGAATTTAAAGAGCGTATAGCAAACGGTGAAAGCCTTGACTCCTTGCTTCCCGAAGCCTTTGCAACGGTGAGAGAGGCATCAGAAAGAGTTTTAGGTATGCGCCATTATGACGTTCAGATTATCGGCGGAATTATTCTTCATCAGGGAAGAATAAGCGAAATGAAAACAGGTGAAGGTAAAACCCTTGTTGCTACCTTGCCCGCATATCTTAACGCTTTAAGCGGTAAGGGTGTTCATATAGTAACGGTAAATGATTATCTTGCCCGCCGTGACAGTGAATGGATGGGAAAGCTGTACCGTTTTTTAGGCCTGAAGGTTGGGCTTGTAGTTCACGGACTTGATACAGCTCAGAAGCACGAAGCGTACAATGCGGATATTACTTACGGAACAAATAATGAATTCGGCTTTGACTATTTGCGTGACAATATGGTTAACTATAAAGAGCAGATGGTACAAAGAGGACATAATTTTGCAATAGTCGACGAGGTTGACTCTATTCTTGTGGACGAGGCAAGAACTCCTCTTATAATTTCAGGTGCTGCTGAAAAAAGTACACAGATGTACGAATTGGTAGACCGTTTTGTTCGCAAGCTTAAATGGCAAAAGGTTCCCGAGCTTAATGATAAGGAAAGCTATGACAGCTATGACTGTGATTACGTTGTTGATGAGAAGGCAAAAACTGCTATTCTTATCAAAAACGGTGTTGATAAGGCTTGCGAGCATTTTAATATTGAAAATCTGACAGACCCTGAAAACAACGAGCTTTCTCACCATATCAATCAGGCTATAAAGGCTCACGGCGTTATGCGCAGAGAGGTTGACTACGTTGTTAAGGACGGAGAGGTTTTCATAGTTGACGAGTTTACAGGCCGTATTATGTACGGAAGAAGATATTCTCACGGCTTGCATCAGGCTATTGAAGCCAAAGAAAATGTCAAGGTTGAAAACGAGAGCCGCACTTTAGCTACAATAACCTTCCAAAACTATTTCCGTCTTTATTCAAAGCTTTCGGGTATGACAGGTACTGCTATGACAGAACAGCAGGAATTCCAGCATACCTACGCTTTAGACGTTGTGGAAATACCCACAAATAAGCCTATGGCAAGAGTGGACAGCCCCGATGTAGTATATAAAACAGAAGCGGGAAAATTCAACGCAGTTATTGACCAGGTGGCTGAATGTCACGCAAAGGGACAGCCTGTACTGGTAGGTACTATTTCCATTGATAAATCAGAATATCTTTCCTCTTTACTTAAAAAACGTGGTATAAAGCATGAGGTATTGAATGCTAAATATCACGAAAAAGAGGCGCAGATTGTTGCACAGGCAGGTAAAAAAGGCGCTGTAACTATTGCTACTAATATGGCAGGACGTGGTACCGACATTATTTTGGGCGGTAATGCGGAATTTCTTGTAAAGCAGGAAATGAGAAAGCTTCAGTATTCCGAAGAGCTTATAAATGAAGCTACAGGCTTTGCTGAAACAGATAATGAAGAAATTCTTGAAGCAAGAGCAAAATACAAGGAAATCTATGAAAAAATAAAGCCTCAGCTTGATGCCGAGGGCGAAGAGGTTAAAAAGGCGGGCGGTCTTTTCATTATAGGTACCGAGCGTCACGAAAGCAGACGTATTGACAATCAGCTGAGAGGTCGTTCAGGCCGTCAGGGAGACCCCGGACAATCCCGTTTTTATCTCTCTCTTGAAGATGACCTTATGCGTCTTTTCGGCGGAGACAGAGTTACAAACATTATGAATGTTTTAAAGGTTGATGAAAATCAGCCTATTGAAGCAAAAATGCTTTCAAACTCAATAGAAAATGCCCAGAAGAAAATTGAGGGAATAAACTTCCAAAGACGTAAAAATGTCCTTGAGTATGACGATATAATGAATAAGCAAAGAGAAATTATCTATGCTCAGAGAAGAAGCGTGCTTGAAGGTGCTGACCTTAAGGATACCATTACAAGAATGATTGAAGAAAGCATCAGTACAACAGTTGACGAGCTTACCACTGACAGCTTTGTAGAAAATTGGGACTTTGCTGAAATCAGAAATCGCTACTTAGGAATTTTCCTTTCAGACGATGATTTGAAATATACTGTTGATGAGCTGGAAAATTTAAAGCGTGATGATATCAAAAATACTCTCATTGAAAAAGCTATGGCGGTTTACGCTAAGAGGGAAGAGGAAAATACTCCCGAAATTATGCGTGAGGCTGAAAGAGTATTGCTGTTGCGTGCGGTTGATATTAACTGGATGGACCATATTGACAGTATGGACGATTTGAGAGAGGGTATAGGCTTAAGAGCATACGCTCAGCGTGACCCTATAGTAGAGTACCGTATGGAAAGCTATGATATGTTTGACATTATGGTAAATGAGATTAAAGAGCAAACTGTAAGAAGTGTTTTAACTGTTACCGTAAAAAGACAGGAGCAGCTTGTACGTAAAGAGGTTGCTAAGGTTACAGGCTCTTCTCACAGCGGCGAAAAGCCCAAAAATCAGACAGTACGCAAAACTAAAGAAGAAAAGGTCGGCAGAAATGACCCTTGTCCATGTGGCTCTGGTAAGAAGTACAAACAATGTTGTGGAAAATAGCCGTTTAGCCCTTATTTTATAAGGGTTTGCGAGAATTGAGGTTGAACTCAAAAACACAAAAAATAGCCCCAAAATG
>SVMS01000038.1 GCA_015067255.1 Oscillospiraceae bacterium | reverse complement strand
GGTTAAGACGTCGGCCTCTCACGCCGAAAACAGGAGTTCGATTCTCCTACGGGTCACCATAGTTGCTATTAAGAGGAAACTCTTGATATATATTTTAGTCGGTGTCTATGACGATAAGGTCCCACCCGTTCCCATTCCGAACACGGTAGTTAAGCTTATCGGTGCCGAAAATACTTGGCGGGAGACTGCCCGGTAAGATAGGACGATGCCGGCACACAAAAAGGACTTCTTTTTAAGAAGTCCTTTTTTCTATCTAAAATAATAATTTATGCTATATACGATATGAAAAATAGAACCATACTCGCTTCCAAGCCTTAGGGCGCTCTACACCGGTCGGGGGAAGAAAGAATGGTTCTATTAGTATTATATAAAAAAATGATAAGTGTGTCAATTTTTTATATACTTTGAAAAGGGTTATCGGTTTTTTATTTCTTTGACACTTGACAGGTATAGTGTTTTTAGTATGCTTAGCATAAAGAGAGATTTATTATTGCTGTATTAAGGAGGCTGTTTTATGATATACACTCAAAAGACAAAAAAGGCATTGAAATTGTGCTTTGAAGCACATAAAAATCAATGCGATAAGAGCGGATTGCCCTATGTTTTCCATCCTTTTCATTTGGCTGAACAAATGGAAGACGAAGCTACTACCGTTGTTGCCTTGCTTCACGATGTTGTAGAGGATACAGACTATACTTTGCAGGATTTAAGAGATATGGGCTTTGGTGATGAAATTATTGAGGCTATTTCTGCTTTAACTCACGATGATAATGTTGCATATATGGATTACGTTGCGAATATCAAGTTAAATCCAATAGCTAAAAAGGTTAAGCTTGCTGATTTAAAGCATAATAGCGACACCTCTCGCTTAGATGTTGTTACTGATAAAGATTTAGAACGAGAGGCTAAATACCATAAAGCAATAAAGTTTCTTAATGAATAGCTTAGTTTTTCCAAACAATGAGAGTTTGAAATAAATTGCAAGGTGATTATAGTGGGCGAATATAAAATTAAACTACAATCATTATGAAGAAATATATCGACAAGCGGTTTGATGAGTATTTCGGAGTTGGATAAGGAGAAAATTTATGAAGGATACAGAGCGTCGTGTAGCGGCGAAGACATTTGCTGAATATTGGAAAGACAGAGGATATGAAAAGGGCGAAAGTCAGCCGTTTTGGCTTTCTCTTCTTCGTGATGTCTTAGGGGTAGAAGCGCCCGAAAAGTTTATTACCTTTGAGGAACAGGTGCGCCTTGACCATACAAGCTTTATTGACGGTTTTATTCCGTCAACCCATGTACTTATTGAACAGAAAGGCCGTAACAAAGATTTACGAAAAGCTATTAAGCAGTCAGACGGCTCCTTACTTACTCCTTTTCAACAGGCACAGCGTTATTCTGCCGTTTTGCCGTATTCGCAACGCCCTCGCTGGATAATTACCTGTAATTTTGAAGAATTTCTTGTTTACGATATGGAAAAGCCTAACGGCGAGCCTGAGCAAATTTTTGTAAAAGACCTTGCTAAAGAATATTACCGTCTTATGTTCCTTGTAGATACAGGAGATGAAAACATAAAACGTGAAGAAAAGATTTCATTGGAAGCGGGCAAAATTGTAGGTGAGCTGTACGATGAAATTTTAAAGCAATATCACAATCCCGAAAATGACGAAACTCTTAAAAGTCTTAATAAGTTAATTGTCAGATTGGTTTTTTGCCTTTATGCAGAGGATGCGGGTATATTCGGCGGACATTCTAAATTCCATAATTATATTAAGTCTTTCTCTGCCCGTGATATGCGAAAGGCTTTACTTGAGCTGTTTAAAATACTTGATACAAAAATTGAAGACCGAGACCCTTATGAAGAGGAGCAGCTTGCCGCTTTTCCGTATGTAAACGGCGGCTTGTTTGCCGATGAAAATATCGAAATTCCGCAAATGAATGATGAAATCCGCAATTTAATTCTTCGTAATGCAAGTGAGGACTTTGATTGGAGCGATATCAGTCCCACTATCTTCGGCGCCGTATTTGAAAGCACCTTGAATCCCGAAACCCGCCGCAGCGGAGGTATGCACTATACTTCTATTGAAAATATACATAAGGTAATAGACCCATTGTTTCTTGACGAACTGCGTGCCGAGCTTGCCGAAATTAAGGAAATTAAGGTAGCTAAAACAAAAGAAACAAAAATTAATGATTTTTGTAAAAAGCTTGGCAGCCTTACCTTTTTTGATCCCGCCTGCGGCTCGGGCAATTTCCTGACAGAAACCTATATTTCTCTTCGCCGTTTGGAAAATGAAGCATTAGAAGAAATTACAAAAGGCCAAATACTTTTTGATTTCGGAGACGTTATAAAGGTTTCTATCAATCAGTTTTACGGAATAGAGATAAATGACTTTGCAGTAACCGTTGCAAAAACTGCACTTTGGATAGCTGAAAGTCAGATGATGAAGGAAACAGAAGAAATCGTTCATCAAAACCTTGAATTTTTGCCTCTTAAAACAAACGCACATATTGTCGAAGGTAACGCTCTTCGTATAGATTGGGAAAGCGTTGTTCCTAAGAATAAGCTCAATTACATAATGGGCAACCCGCCTTTTGTAGGCGCTCGTCTTATGAACAAGGAGCAAAAGGACGATCTCCTTTCTGTTTTCGGTGCAAAATGGAAGAACGCAGGAAATCTTGACTATGTTGCCTGTTGGTATAAAAAGGCAACAGAATTGATGCGAGGAACAAGCATCAGAACAGCGCTTGTTTCTACAAACTCTGTTTCACAAGGCGAAAGTGTGGCAATTCTGTGGAAGCCTTTGTTTGAAACTGGTATACATATTGATTTTGCTCACCGTACATTCCGTTGGAGTAATGAAGCTAAGAAAACAGCAGCGGTATTTTGTGTTATCATTGGTTTTAGCTTTATTGGATATAAAGATAAATTTATTTATGACGGAGAAAGATTTAATAAAGCAAAAAACATTAATGCTTATTTAGTAGATGCAGAAAATATTTTTATCGAAAGCAGGACTAATCCAATTTGCGATATACCTAAAATAGGAATAGGAAATCAGCCAATTGATGGCGGCTTTTATCTGTTTAAAAAAGAAGAAATGGAAAGCTTTATACAAAAAGAGCCGTGTTCTGAAAAATATTTTAAGCCTTGGATAGGCTCTGACGAATTTATCAAAAGATATTTCAGATATTGTTTATGGCTTGGAGAGTGTCCTCCAAATGAATTGCGTAAAATGCCTGAATGTATGAAAAGGGTTGAAGCAGTTAGAAAATTTCGTCTTTCGAGCAATAGAAAATCCACATTAAAGCTGGCAGATACACCTACTCGTTTTCAAACTGAAAATATGCCTAATGAGGAATATATTGTTATACCAGAGGTTTCAACTCAAAGCAGAAGATATATACCTATTGGCTTTTTAACTCCTGATATTTTATGTAGTAATTTAGTGAAAATAATACCTGAAGCAAAGATGTATCATTTTGGCATACTTACCTCAAATGTTCATATGGCGTGGGTTAGACAAGTGTGTGGCAGATTAGGTAACGGGTATCGTTATTCTAAAGATATTGTGTATAACAATTTTCCGTGGCCGACGCCTACCGAGGAGCAAAAGGCAGCTATTGAAAAAACGGCTCAGGCAATTCTTGATGCCCGTGCACTCTATCCCGATTGTTCACTTGCCGATTTATATGATGAGGTTGCTATGCCGCCCGAGCTTCGCAAAGCACATCAAGAAAATGACAAAGCCGTTATGCGTGCATACGGCTTCTGGGGCAAGCTCAACACCGAATCCGAGTGCGTAGCAGAGCTTATGAAGATGTATCAAGAGTTGACACAAAAGTAAAATTATGTATAAAGGAGATAATTTGTGTATGCAAAAAACAAAACACATAAACAAAAAAATGTTTACGACAGGGGACGGAATAACTGTCATTAGTAGAGACTATACTTGTGCAGATTTTAAATATGAAATACTAAAAGAAGAAATAGAGGCATTTCAAAGTGAATTATCAGAAGAATATGATGTAATGGTTCAGTTAACTTCTTTTGGTTCACAGATGATTATGCAGGTAACAAACATTGGATATCAAAATCCAGATGTCTTATTTTTCTATGGATTTTGTAACGGACAGAAAGCACAACTCATTCAGCATATTTCTCAACTGAGTTTTATGTTATTATCAATAAAAAAAGAAGAACCTAATAGAAAGCCGAATAGGATTGGTTTCATAGTTAAAGAATAGCGAAAGGAGATATAATATGAATACTTTTTACAACCAAATGTTCAATCCGCAATATGTAAATTTGCAATATTATCGTCAAATAGAGCAATTACAATATCAAGCCAAGCAAAATGAAGAGGTTGCAAATGCAGTTAAAGCAATACGTGATTTGTGCAAAGCTATAAAAGAGTTGGATAATCAGCATCAGATGATTGCTTTGTCTGCTTGTCTTGCAGAAATGGCAAGAGAATTTAATTGGTAACAAAAGAATAGTGCAAGTTACATATATAAATACACAAAGAGCAGACACGTAAAATGTCTGCTCTTTTTCTATAACACTATCTTTTCATTTAAGCCTTTGACCAGATTTCTTTTATTTTAGCTTCGTCGCCGAAGCCGTAGGAGGTAAGAGAGTTGTCGTGGGCAAAGTAATTATCATAAATATCCCTTGACATAATATAAGCACCTCTGCTTCCTACCATACACAGTCTTCCTGCAGGGTCTGTTTCTTTAACCCAGTTGTATGCGTATTCAAGCCATTTATGTCTGTAAGAGGCAGGCTGATTTGCAAACCAGCTTATATCATCCAAGCCCCATACACCGCAAACCATCCACGATGTTGCAGGGGGATGTGCCATATTGAGATATTTTTTGTCTCCCGGCCAGAAATTATCTATTTCTACAAAATAGGGCAGACTTTCGCAGCTCCAACCGCTGTAGGTTTTTCCGCCTAAGCTTCTTTTATAGATAGAGTCAAGATGGTTTACTTTAAAAACAACCTTTTGAGGATTTTGCTCGGTGGGTGCGTGGTCGACAGAGCCATCTTCGGCAACGCCTCTCATTGGGAATGCGTGAAAATCAAAAAGTAAAACGCCGTCGGGACCTACCATGCCGTGAGTATGAGCATTGTTGAAAACAAAATGCCTTCTTGCATTCTTTGTGGCATACTCACGCACCATATTTATAAGTCTGCTGTAGCAAGCGTGATTTTTATCATATTTGCCTATAAGCATTACCTGTCCCCAGTGTATTGCTTCAAAGCCTGCGTCAATATATTGACACGCTCTGTAATAGAAATACATCTGTGTTTCTAATTGAGTTATATCGGGAACTGATAATTTGTTTTTCCAATAATTCACATATTCACCGTTTGGGAAAAGCATTTTTTCATAGGAAAATGTTCTGTTTTCGGGCTTTTGTCCGAAAGCTTCAAATACCCAAGCAGGAATTGCCACTTGCTTACAGCTTGCATCTACCGTTTCAAAAATACAGGTTTCAAAAACTATATCAGGGTCAATTTCGTGTACCTTATCTATTACCTTACGATATTCTGAAACAGCCTTATCGTAGTTTGTTTCGGGAATCCACGGTATTGCCGCACGGCTTATATATTTTGCGCCTGTATTCAAAATCAATCTTATATCCTCGTCATATGTATCGTGAAATATTGAAAGCAAGGATAGGGTGATTGATTTTGCAAGATAGTTTTTAAGGACATCCTGTGAAATAACCTTGTCAAATTTATAATTTTTTCCGTCTTCAATTCTTTTTACAGTCATAAAACAAGCACCTGCTTCAGTTGAATTTACATGCTTTATAGTTTTGTTGTTTTTAAAAGCTTCTACTTTCCAACAATATGTTCTTCCTAAAACTAAATCAAAATCAAGCTTATATTTCGCAGTTTTGATGTTACTTTGCTTTTTTAACAGCTTGAAAGAGCTTTCGCTTTTTTCGTATAAATAAAAGGTGTAGCTTTTTGCACCTATATCTGTCCAGGAAAACTCGGGCTTATTTGTCAGGCTGTAGCCGTTGTCGGAAGGAAAATCAAGCATAAGATTATAATATAAATCTTCCTCTGTAAAAACATAATCAGGTCTTGCCTGTGAAGATGATGAGGGGGAAGAGGAAGAAGGCTGAGGTTGTACCTTTGACTCTTCTGAGGAGGGCTGGGATACCTCTGAGCTTATTTCTGAGGATTGCAAGGCTTGAGATATTTCAGAGCTTTGCATACCGCTATCACCATTATTACAGCTTACAAACAGAAAAAGCAATAATATTACAAGGGTAAAAGAAACAATTCTTTTCATTTTTTCACCTAAAAGAAAAGTGTCCGACGTTGATTAACGTCGGACACTAAAATTACGTTTTCAACGGACTATTTAAAATATTTTACGCCACTTTCGAAGATTTTAATATCAAAGTTTCCGTAAATGTTTCTATACAGGTTAGCGCCTGTTCTTTCGCTATGTCCCATTTTACCGAATACTCTTCCGTCTGCAGAGGTGATACCCTCTATAGCAAGCATTGAAGCATTGGGGTTATGGAAGATATCCATTGTGGGATTTCCGTTTAAATCAACGTATTGTGTTGCTATTTGTCCGTTAGCCTTAAGCGCTGCAAGAACCTCGTCATTGGCTACAAAACGGCCTTCTCCGTGAGAAATCGGAACCTCAAAAACATCTCCTACATTTACGCCGGAAAGCCAAGGAGAAAGAGTGCTGGAAACTCTTGTTCTTACAATGGCGGATTGGTGACGGCTTATTTCGTTAAATGTAAGTGTAGGACATTTATCGGTCATAGGAACGATTTTTCCAAAGGGAACAAGACCTAATTTAATAAGTGCCTGGAAACCGTTACAGATACCTAACATAAGTCCGTCACGGCTTTCCAAAAGCTCGCTTACAGCGTAAGAGATTTTTTCGTTTCTGAAGAAGGTTGCGATAAATTTACCTGAACCGTCAGGCTCGTCACCGCCTGAGAAGCCACCGGGAAGCATAACTATCTGAGCTTGGGAGATAGCCTTGTAAAGCTCTTCCACAGAATCACTTATATCAGCTTCGTTGCGGTTTCTTATAACGATTATTTTAGCCTGTGCACCTGCTTTTTCAAAAGCTCTTGCTGTATCGTATTCACAGTTTGTGCCGGGGAATACAGGAATAACAACGGTAGGCTTTGCACATTTGATTGCGGGAGATTGAGCGCTTCTGCCGTTAAAGCTTATTGCTTCTACAAGCTTGGGCTCTGTTTTTGCTTTTGTGGGGAATACCTTTTCAAGAGGCTTGCACCATACATCGCAAGCGTTATTCAAATCAATTTCACAGCCGTTTACTAAAATAACGGGCTTGTCAATAGTTTTACCTATCAATTCAAAGTTAAGCTCTGCATCACTTTCAATAACTATTGAGCCAAACAGACTGTCAAAGATATCTTTTTCATTGAGGTTGCCTTCAAAGCCGATTTTGTTTCCGAAGCTCATTTTTGAAATAGCTTCGCAAAGACCGCCTGAGGTAAGCGCAAAGGTTGATAAAATCTTGCCGTCATCTATAAGGGCTTTAAGCTCTCTGTACATTTCTTTAAGCTTACTGTACTCAGGAAGACTGTTTTTATCAAGAGGAGCTCTTAACAGATAAACCTTGCTTCCTGCCTTTTTGAAATCATTGGTTACAATCTTAGAAGCCTTGTAAACACTTACAGCAAAAGAGGTTAGTGTAGGAGGAACATCAATATCCTCAAAGGTACCGGACATACTGTCCTTTCCTCCGATAGAGCCTAAAGAAAGTCCCAGCTGTGCCTGTATAGAGCCAAGCAGTGCTTCAAAGGGAAGTCCCCAACGCTCAGGGTCATTCTTGGTACGGGGGAAATATTCCTGGAAGGTAAGCCACATTTTATCAAGGTTACCGCCTGCAGCAACAAGCTTGGAAACGGATTCAACAACTGCAAAAGCAGCTCCGTGGAAGGGGCTTTTTGAAGAAAGAACGGGGTCAAAGCCGTAAGCCATCATAGAGCAATCGTCTGTAGTTCCGTTAAGAACGGGAAGCTTTGCAGCCATATACTGACTTTCTGTCTGCATATATTTACCGCCGTAAGGCATAAGTACAGTGCCTGCGCCGATAGTGCTGTCAAATCTCTCTACAAGACCTCTCTGAGAGCAAACGTTAAGCTTTTCAAGAGTTTTAAGCCATTTTTCACTTAAATTACCCTCGGGAAGCTCGGGAGTTAAAATATTTTCAATGTCCCTTGCAGGAACTTTAACGCTTGTATGCTTTTCAGCGCCGTTTGAATTTAAGAATTCACGGGAAATGCTTACAATTCTCTTTCCGTAAAATTCCATTTCAAGACGAGGCTCTTCGGTTACAACAGCTACCTGCTGAGCATTTAGGTTTTCAGAGTTTGCAAGAGAGATAAATTTATCAACATCCTCAGCAGCAATTACAACTGCCATTCTTTCCTGAGATTCGGAAATTGCAAGCTCTGTACCTGTAAGGCCCTCGTATTTTTTGGGAACAGCATTAAGGTTGATTAAAAGACCGTCAGCCAATTCTCCGATAGCAACGGAAACACCGCCTGCACCGAAGTCGTTACAGCGTTTAATAAGCTTTGTAGCTTCGGGATTTCTGAAAAGTCTCTGAAGCTTTCTTTCCTCGGGCGCATTTCCTTTTTGAACCTCTGCGCCGCAGGTTGTAATGGATTCTTTAGTGTGTGATTTGGAAGAGCCTGTAGCACCGCCGCAACCGTCACGGCCTGTAGCACCGCCCAAAAGAATAACTACATCTCCGGGTGAAGGAACAAGTCTTACAACGTTTTCACAGGGAGCAGCGCCCATAACAGCGCCTATTTCCATTCTTTTTGCAGTATATCCATCGTGATAAAGCTCTTTTACAAAGCCTGTAGCAAGACCTATCTGGTTACCGTAAGAGGAATAGCCAGAAGCCGCACCCAAAGTGATTTTTCTTTGAGGAAGCTTTCCGGGAATTGTTTCTTCAACTGTTTTTCTCGGGTCGGAAGCGCCTGTAATACGCATAGCCTGATATACATAGGAGCGACCTGAAAGCGGGTCTCTTATAGCTCCGCCCAAGCAGGTCGCAGCGCCGCCGAATGGCTCAATCTCGGTGGGGTGATTGTGGGTTTCGTTCTTGAACATAAGAAGCCACTGCTGAGGCTCACCGTCCACCTCAATAGTTACTTTAACACTGCAAGCGTTGATTTCTTCGCTTTCGTCAAGGTCATTTAAAAGACCTTGCTTTTTAAGATGCTTTGCGGCAAAAACAGCCATATCCATAAGGCACTGAGGCTTTACGGGATTTCTTAATTGTAAATATGAGTCATATACTTCTTTAACGTAATCGGGCTCAATATCAACATTTTCAATCTGAGTTAAAAAGGTTGTATGACGGCAGTGGTCGGACCAATAAGTATCTATCATACGGATTTCGGAAATTGTGGGGTCACGCTTTTCGTCATTTTTAAAATAGTTCTGGCAAAATTCGATATCGTCAATATCCATAGCCAAAGCATATTTTTCGACAAAATCCGCAAGACCGTTTCTGTCAAGAGCAATAAAGCCGTCAAGAGTTTCAACAGTGGTGGGAGTTTCAAAATTTTGCTGTAAGTCCTCAGCAGTAGCCAAAGAAGCCTCACGGCTTTCTACGGGGTTTATAAGATAAGCTTTGATTTGCTCCTCCTTACCCTTGATATCACCGCTTAAAATATATACTGTAGCGCTTCTGACAATAGGGGGCTCTTTACCTGTTAAAAGAGAAATACAGTGTGCACAAGAGTCAGCACGCTGGTCAAACTGACCGGGTAAATACTCAACGGCAAAGACAAACTCACCCTGGGGAAGCTTTTCATATGTAACATCTACCTGAGGCTCGGAAAAAACAATATCCCTTGCCTTGTCAAAATCATCTTTATTTAAGCCCTGCACATCATATCTGTTTATAAGACGTAAAGACTTTAAGCCTTCTAATTTTAAGTTTTCTTTTAAATCAGAAAAAACGCTGTCAGCCTGTGCGGCATAATCCTTCATTTTTTCAACATAAATTCTGTAAACCTGATTCATTGAAACTCTCCCTTTTTTTGCATCATTTTAATCCTTTTTATATTGTATCATATATAAAAGCGTTTTTCAAATGTTTTCTTCGTTTTTAATAAAGAAAATAATAAAAAATTTTGCTTGAATTATTGACAAAAACAGGGAAATATGATAACTTGATAGTTAGTTGTAGCTAACCGACGAAGGAGACTGATTATGACATTAGATAAATTAGAGCAAAAGAAGAATGCAATTATTACAAAAGTCGGCGGAGAAGGACCGTTGAGACTTCGTTTGCTCGATATGGGAATAATTCCGAAAACTAAAGTACAGGTCATTAAGAGAGCGCCTCTGGGCGACCCGATAGAGATAAGAGTAAGAGGGTATGAGGTTACCTTAAGGCTTGAAGATGCAAGGCTTATTGAAATTGAGATTGAAAAATAAACGGGAGAAACTGATATATGAATTTTGCGTTAGTAGGCAATCAAAACAGCGGGAAAACGACTCTTTTTAATGCTTTGACAGGCTCAAATCAGCACGTCGGAAATTTTCCTGGTGTAACTGTTGATTTGAAAAAAGGAAAAATCAAAAACACTAAGGATGCAACTGTAGTTGATTTGCCGGGTATTTATTCAATACGCCCTTATTCAAGTGAAGAGATTATTACAAGGGATTATATTATAAACAATAAGCCCGATGCCATAATAAATATTGTAGATGCTACAAATTTAGAGAGAAATTTATATCTTTCTTTACAGCTTTTAGAGCTTAAAACTCCTACAGTATTAGCTTTAAATATGATGGATGAGGTAAAGGGTAACGGCGGAACAATAAACGTTTCGGAGCTATCAAGACTTTTAGGAGTTCCCGTTGTTCCTATTTCAGCTGTTAAAAATGAAGGTGTTTCAGAGCTTGTTGTTTGCGCTTTGGAGGTTGCAAAAAATAAACAGCTTCCCAAGGTTTATGATTTTTGTTCTTCAGGACCTGTTCACCGCTGTATTCACGCTGTTTCCCATCTTATTGAGGACCACGCTGAAAAGCTCAATATCCCTTCAAGATTTGCGGCTACACGTCTTATAGAGGGCGACGACGATATTGCTCAGAAGCTAAAGCTTGACCAAAAAGAAATACATACGCTTAATCACGCTGTTTCCGATATGGAAAACGAAAGCGGTCTTGATAAAAATGCGGCTCTTGCCGATATGCGCTATACCTTTATTGAAAATGTCTGCCGTAAAACCGTTGTTAAAGTAAAAGAGAGTAAGGAGCATATAAGAAGCGTTAAAATAGATAAGATACTTACCAATAAATATGCGGCGCTTCCTATCTTTTTTGTAATAATGCTGCTTATTTTTAAGCTTACCTTTGATGTTGTAGGAAGCTTCCTTTCTGATTTACTGTCAGCAGGGGTAGAGTGGCTGACAGGAATAGTTGACAATATCTTGACAAATTACGGAATAAATGAGGTAATTCACAGTCTGATTATAGACGGCGTTTTTGCGGGAGTGGGAAGCGTGCTTTCCTTCCTGCCTCTTATAGTAGTGCTGTTTTTCTTTTTGTCTATACTTGAGGATACAGGCTATATGGCACGAATTGCCTTTGTAATGGACAGACTTTTAAGAGGAATAGGACTTTCGGGAAAAAGCTTTGTACCTATGATTATAGGCTTTGGCTGTTCTGTACCTGCAATAATGGCAACGAGAACCTTGCCCAGCAACAGAGACAGAAAAATGACTATACTTCTGACTCCGTTTATGAGCTGTTCTGCAAAAATTCCTATCTATACAGTTTTTTGTGCGGCGTTTTTCCCAAAAAGTGCGGCTTTGGTTATGATGTGCCTTTATTTAGGCGGTATGGCGGTGGGAACAGCAGTTGCTTTTGTTCTCAATAAAACAGCCTTTAAGGGAAAGCCTGTTCCCTTTGTTATGGAGCTTCCCAATTACCGTCTTTTTTCCTTGAAAAGCGTTATTATACTTATGTGGGAAAAGGCAAAGGATTTTATTTATAAAGCCTTTACTGTTATTTTTATAGCTACGGTTATAATATGGTTTTTGGGAGCCTTTGATGTAAGACTTAATTTTGTTACTGACAGCTCTCAAAGTCTGCTTGCCGCAATAGGACAGTTTATTTCACCTTTATTTGTACCCTTAGGCTTTGCCGATTGGCGAATAACAACAGCTCTCATTACAGGCTTTTCAGCTAAAGAAGCTGTTGTCAGCACCTTGGGCGTTCTTACAAATACGGGAATTTCAGAGCTTAAAAATATATTGCCTCAGCTTTTTACCACAGCATCGGCAATAAGCTTTTTGACATTTACGTTGCTCTATACCCCTTGCGTTGCAGCGGTTGCAACTATCAAAAGAGAATTAGGCTCGAAGCTTAAAACCTTGGGAGTAGTTATTTCTCAGTGCGTAATTGCGTGGATAGTAGCATATGTAATATATAATATAGCTGTCTTGGTGATTGGTTAAATGAAAGCTTTAGATGTAATTGTTTTAATTGTTGTTTTGGTTGCTATAGGCTTTGCGATTTATTCAACTGTAAAAAACAGAAAAAAAGGCGGCTGTTGCGGAAATTGCAACAAATGCAGCGAATGTACCGACAAAGAAAAGCACAAATGAAAAAGAATGAAAAACAGAGATTTTAAATGATAATCTCTGTTTTTGCACTTTATACCCCCTTTTTGAGTTGAAAAATTGTGATTTTCGCCGTTTTTTAACTAAAATTTATAATATGAGGTTGCAATTTGATTTTTTAGGGTGTATAATGATAAAAGACTTTATGTTATTTGATTAAAAATGGAGGGATAGTTGTGCCTGACGCGGCAGATTATTACAGTAGAAACTTAATAAGCTAAAGCAGAGCGTAGGCATAATATGCAGTTGCGCTCTGAAAATGAGCGCCGGTTTCAAAAAAAGAAAGGAGCGGGGCTTTTGTACCCCTGAGAAGCTGAAATGATTGCATATTACAAAACTATCGGTTCAAAAATCGAAAAACTCAATTCTATTGAAAAAGACTGTTGGATAAACGTTACAAGTCCTGACGAGAGAGAAATAGCGTTTTTAACAACTGAGCTTGGCCTTGACACTGGCTTTTTAAAGTCAGCGTTGGACGAAGAGGAAAGCTCTCATATTGACAGTGAGGATAATCAGACTCTTATTATAGTCGATGCTCCCGTTATGGAAAAGGAAGAAGCGGGCACTGTAAAATACGGAACTATTCCTTTGGGTATCATAATCACTAAGGAGCATATTATAACAGTATGTCTTAAGCAGACAACCGTTATCAGCGATTTTACAGACGGTATTGTTAAAAGTACCAATACAGCTTTAAAAACAAGATTTGTATTGCTTTTATTGCTCAGAGTTGCCACGAGATTTCTTCATTACCTTAAGCAAATAGATAAGCTTTCCAATTACATTGAAAAGCAGCTTCACCGTTCTATGAAAAATAAGGAGCTTATTCAGCTTCTCGATTTGGAAAAATCCCTTGTGTTCTTTTCAACCTCTCTCAAATCAAATGAGGTTACTCTTGAGAAAATTCTCAGAGGCAGAATTATAAAGCTTTACGAAGAGGACCAGGATATTCTTGAGGACGTACTTATAGAAATTAAACAGGCTATTGAAATGTCCAATATTTACAGTAACATTCTTAGCGGAACAATGGATGCTTTTGCATCGGTTATTTCAAATAATCTGAATATTGTTATGAAGCGTCTTACCTCTATTACAATTCTTATGGCAATCCCCACTATGATTGCAAGCTTTTACGGAATGAATACTACCTGGCTTCCTTTCAGAGAACATTTCTGGTTCCCCGTAGTTCTTTCTGTAGTGGCAACTGTTGTAAGTGCAATAGTTTTAATAAAGAAAAAGATGTTTTAAATTAAGCGGTAAGGTTTCTCCTTGCCGCTTTTGATTAGGAGAAGCAGTATGAAAAAGCTATATGAAAAAAGCCAGCTATGGTTTTCGCTTGTCTGGATAATTGCTTATGTTGTAATCACAAGTGTTGCAGACGGACTTTCCGAAAGCTTGGGAATTGCTAAAGCTTTAACCCTTGTTGTTCATATAATTATGTCGCTGTCTGCCTTTATTTTTATTAAGAAAAATAATCTGCTGTCAGAATACGGCTTTTGCAAAACACCGTTTAAAGCATCAAAATATTTATTTTATATTCCTCTTGTGATTTTAGTAAGTGTTAATTTTTGGTTTGGCATCAGAATAAATATGCCTGTAACAGAAACAATTTTTTATATAGGCAGTATGATATGTGTCGGATTTTTAGAGGAGCTTATTTTCAGAGGCTTTCTGTTTAAAGCTATGGCAAAGGATAATCTTAAAGTTGCAGTGGCAGTATCAAGCATAACCTTTGGAATAGGGCATATTGTAAATCTTGTAAACGGCAGCGGTGCTTTACTTGTTGCAACAATATGTCAAATCTTTTACGCAATAGCAGTGGGCTATCTTTTTGTAATTATTTTTCATAGAGGAAGAAGCCTTTTTCCCTGCATAGCGGCCCACAGCCTTGTAAATGCTACAAGTGCTTTCACCAACGAAACAGCTATGGGTGATGCTGTAAATATATTTACATCGGTGATTATTTGTGTTGTCGCCATTTCCTATTCTCTTATTTTAAGAAAAACTCTTAGAGAAGATAAAAAAATATAAAAAAGGTATTGAAATCGGTTTTACAATGTGCTATAATATACAGGCGTTGAAAAAATGCTGTTATAGCTCAGTAGGTAGAGTGCGTCCTTGGTAAGGACGAGGTCACCGGTTCAATCCCGGTTAACAGCTCCAAAAAAAGAACGAAGAGAAATCTTCGTTCTTTTTTTATCCAATCCGAAGGATTGGTATGTAATCGCCGTTAGGCGTATGTAATTCGTTTGCAGTGCAAACGGTATGGCATCACCGCAGGTGTATTCCCTTCGGATTGATTACATACCACCTACAGTGGATTACAATCACGGCGTTGCCGTGATTACATACAAGGCTTCACCTTGATTTACAAACGGTTTTCTGCTATACTAAACCCAAGGCGGTGATAAGGTGAAGCGTATTAGTAATGCGAAATTTAAAAGAATGACGATTGTTTCGATTATTACTTTTTCTTTGCTTGTTTTATTGGCTGCTTTTATTTATTTTCTTCCAGACTTATTTCCTGAACCCAAATATAACGAATTAAACGAAAAGAATATTGTTATTTCTCGTTTAACCGTAAGTCACGGTCGTGGTGGAAATGTATACCAAATTTACACACTAAATGGAGAAGCATATAATTTAACAGGCGATTTTGATTGCGATAACATTAGGAATGTTTTTGTTGAAAATACAAAGGCGACGATAAAGTGGAGCAGAAATCGTTTTTTATTATTCCCTGATTATGCAGAAGAAGTAATAGTGGACGGAAAGACATTTGTTTCCTACAATAATGATGATCCAATTTCCAGGGGTCCTTACTTTATTTTTGCCGGTTTTTTGACCTTAAGTGGTGTAGCATTTTTATCGTGCCGTTTTTGGTGGATTAAGCATTTGAAAACAAAGCAAGAAAATCGAGATAGAAGAATTGAGAAAAAAATACGGTCAAAAGGAATAGAAAATCAAGTTTTTAGACCGGTTCCGTTTACTTCACAAAACGAAGTTGCGTTTAAAACGCAAATGTACGTTTTTGTGAAGTAAATGATATCGAAGCCGGAGAAAAAGTAACGATTTTAGTAAGTAATCCTAAAAGAAAATCCGTTCTCAAAAGAGAACGGATTTTCTTGTTAAAGGGTGAGTTATACTATCAAGTGCAACAGTTAAATAAAAAAAGACAGCTCATATAAATCTATGGTATAATGTAAATGCGACTAAACAAAAACCAAGGAGAATTCATATGAG